>NZ_PNCN01000022.1:0-97948 GCF_005886135.1 Pseudoalteromonas sp. S4741
GAAATGTCATCAAAAAACTCTGGAACAGTAGGTTGATTAAAGTTAAATACATCGCTCTGTACTTTTAACTTGCGGAACAAATCCATTGGGTCATCATCAGTCCAATCAGATAATTGAATAACATGCTCGTTATCTGCACTAATAATATCTTTTTCTCGCGGTTCAATAATTAATGCACCGTACATGCCAGTCATTTCTTGAAAGCCACTATGTGAGTGATACCAATATGTACCGCTTTGTTGTAATTTAAATTTATAAACAAAGGTTTCGCCAGGCATAATCCCTTTAAAACTGATACCAGGTACGCCATCCATTTGATACGGTAAAATAATGCCATGCCAATGAATTGAACTCGGTACTGATAACTTATTTGTTACTCTAATAGTAACGTCATCGCCTTCTTTGAGGCGCAAGGTAGGGGCGGGTATAGAGCCATTGATAGTTGTCGCCATACGTACTACGCCAGTAAAGTTAACCGGCGATTCATCTATAACCAGATCAATTACTTTGCCGCTAAGTTCGGGCACAGTGCCTGTTATTGTTCCTGCTACTAAAGATGATGCAGCATGTAATACACTCGGAAAAGCAGCAAGTACACCTCCTGCAATTAAGCCTTGAACAAATCGTCTTCGTGGTGTGCTAACCTGTTGTGATGACTTTTTAAACCCCATTTCCTTACTCCTTCATACCAGAATATGTATTAAGTATAGAAAATAGACCTGTCTTCAACATGACGCGAACATTACAAAGTTGTAATCTTGGTGTCATGTTGCTGTAGTGACAGATACTGCATAATATTTGCAGAGGTAGTTGTTAGGACTTTAATGAAGGAATTGTATGCGCTTATTAGTTGTTGAAGATGAAGCAAAAACGGGAGATTATTTAAAACAGGGACTAAGTGAAGCTGGTTTTCAGGTTTCTTTGGCGCGCAATGGTCTTGACGGTCATCACCTAGCAATGACCGACTTATTTGATGTAATAATACTTGATGTCATGTTACCTGACGTATCCGGTTGGAAAATTTTACAGTCGCTACGTGAAGCAGATAACAAAACCCCAGTACTATTTTTATCTGCTCGCGATAGCATAGACGATAGAGTAAAGGGGCTCGAACTTGGTGCTGATGACTATTTAATAAAGCCTTTTGCTTTTGCTGAAGTTTTAGCAAGAGTACGCACTCTTATTCGCCGTGGTGCAGTACAAACAGTTGACGATATACTGATCGTTGCTGATTTAGAAATGGATATTCCAAAGCGAAAAATACAACGTGCAGGCAAGCGTATTTTATTGAGTAATAAAGAGTTTAGCTTACTTGAACTATTGTTACGGCGCGAAGGTGAAGTACTGCCACGTTCGTTAATTGCTTCTCAAGTATGGGATATGAATTTTGATAGCGACACCAATGTGATTGATGTTGCCATTCGTAGGCTAAGAGCAAAAGTTGATGATGACTTTACTATTAAATTAATTCATACGGTTCGTGGTATGGGCTATAAATTAGAGGTTGAAACTGATGGCTATTAAGTCACGGCCTTTATCACTTACGATGCGTGTTGTGTTGTTTGTGGCTGTAACCGTTATTGCGTGCTTAACTTTAGTTGCCACCTTAATAAATAGTTCGATAAAACATCATTTTTTCAAGCAAGATAGTAGTGAACTGCATGTTATTAATCAATCTATTGAATTAGTTTTAAGACAACAGTATAAATCAAACCTGAAACTTAAAAATGAATTATCTAACGCTGTAGCGGGTCATCACGGTGTTTACTATCAGGTAAATACCGCAAAAGGAGAGCTCATTTTTCAAAGTTCTGAACGAGATTTTAGTGATTTTGTAATGAGTGCTAAGGCTTCAGCTGGCTTTAACCGTAACAACATTACCTCATGGCAAAATGATACCCACACCTACCGAGCTCTGGTGAGTAATTTAAGTACTGGGCAACAGCAATACGAAATTACTACAGCGATAGACATGAGCTTTCATTTACACTTTCTCAATCAATTTCAACAAAGCCTTTGGGCTATTATGTTTGGCTCTGCGGTACTCATTTTATTGGTGGCTTGGTTTGCTATACATCAAGGATTAAACCCTTTACGAGGTTTGAGTCAGAAAATGCATGACATCCAAACTAATAAGATGGATGTAAGGCTTGATGAAAATAAAGTGCCTATTGAGCTTGTTAATATGGTGCAATCTTTCAATTTAATGCTAGACAGGCTTCAAGGTGAATTTATCCGGCTATCAAATTTTTCTAGTGATATTGCTCATGAACTACGCACACCTCTTACCAATATAATAACTCAAACGCAGGTTGGCCTATCTAAAAAAAGGCAATCCGAAGAGTACCAAGAGTTATTATTTTCTAATCTAGAAGAGTTGGAACGACTAACTAAGATGGTTAGTGACATGCTTTGGCTGGCAAAAACCCAAAACGGCCTAATTCAACCAACCCAAGACATTTTATCCAGCCATGAAGAAATTGAAGCGCTGTTTGAATATTTTGATGCTTTAGCTGAAGAATCATCGTTGATACTTAATAAAGCAGGTGAAAACATCAGTTTTTATTGTGATAAACTACATTTTCGTCAATTGTTATCAAACCTGTTATCGAATGCTATAAGATATGCACCGAAGGGGTCATCAATTACGGTAAGTAGTGAAATAACATCTGTTGAAAAAGTATGTATCTGTGTGAGTAATACCGGTGAGAAAATACCTTCTGCACATTTACCTTATTTATTTGACCGCTTTTATCGACCAGATAAGTCTCGGCAACGCCATAGTGATGGAGCCGGTTTAGGGCTTGCAATAGTTAAAGCTCTAGCGCAAGCAAGCAGTGGTGATGTAGAGGTCAGTTCAAATAATCAAACTACCAGCTTTAAAGTTTTTTTTAATTTAGCTAAAAGCTAATTATTAAAATTAATAACTCAATGTTTGCTCTCAGCATTTTGGCGAAGTTTAACTTGATCTGAACCAATAGTTTTGGACACCTCATTAAGTGAGTAAACTAACTCATAGAGGTGAAACATGACAACTAAGACCAAACGTAAATCCTATTCAGAAGAATTCAAAGAAGAAGCACTAAAGCTGGCGAGTAAAGTAGGTTTTGCTCAAGCTGCCAGAGAATTAAGTGTCGCAGAGTCCCAGCTTTACTATTGGCTAACTGCTGCTCTGAAAAAGGCATCTACATCAGATAGAGAAAGTACGTTAGCTACCGAGAATGCTCGTTTGAAACGCCAACTAGCGGTGCAAGCAGAGGAGCTAGACATATTAAAAACAGCCGCCACCTACTTCGCGAAAAATCAAAAATAACACGATTTGAATTTATGCAAAGCTACCGAAGCACATTCAGCGTTATCAGAATGGCTAAGGTACTTTGTGTATCGCCAAGTGGGTTTTATGCATGGATAAAATCATGTGAGCACGTGTGTAAGCGCAAACAACAACAGCAAATGTTAGATACTCAGGTCAAAGCCGTATTTGTTGACAGTAAAGAGCGAGACGGTGCGAGACGTATCCAAGTCGAGCTGGCGGAGCAAGGGAATAAACATGATGTAAAAACCATCAACAGAAGCATGGGACGTCAGGGTTTAGTAGCTAAAGCAGCTCGTAAATTCAAGTCGACCACCGACAGTAAACACAATTTACCTGTGGCCCCTAATTTACTTGAGCAGAACTTTACCGCCGATAAGCCCAACCAAAAATGGGCAGGTGATATCACGTATCTAATGACCAGCGAAGGATGGCTTTACCTCGCTGTGATTATCGACCTGTACTCGCGCTCAGTGATTGGTTGGTCAATGAGTACACGCATGACATCATCTTTGGTGTGTGACGCCCTGCAAATGGCTATCTGGCGCCGAGGTAGACCTAAAGATGTCATTGTACATAGTGATAGAGGCAGCCAATATGCTTCCCATGCTTATCGTGATTTATTAAGCGAACATCATTTAATGCAAAGTATGAGTCGTAAAGGCAACTGCTGGGATAATGCGTGTGTGGAAAGCTTCTTCCATTCACTCAAGGTCGAAGCCATCCAATATGAGCCTATTATGAACCGAGAAACCATGAGGCAGCATGTATTTGAATATATAGAAATTGATTACAACAAAAAGAGAAGGCATAGTGCGTTAGGCTATTTAAGCCCCGAGAAATTTGAACAACTAAATGTCGCTTAACGAAGTGTCCACTAATGATGGTTCAGATCACTTAATAAAAAAAGACAGCAAATACACTTGAATAGGGGAGAAGCATTAAGCTTCTAACCTAATATTTTCGTATATTCCTATTTTTACGTATTAACGATTATTAAAAAATTAGAATCCATTTGGTTAGTGTTCATTATAGTTGTTGTAAAATAAGTACATAGATTAGGAAAATTGAGATACACAATGTGTATCTCAATTTAAATTATAACTTATTGTTATAATATTAAAAAATAGAAAGTACACAGTAATCACTATATATTATGTCTAGTATTGGACATAGTAAAAGTGTATTTATTTAAACATTGTTGTGTTTTGGTATGAATCTTATCAAGGAAAGTTTTATGAAAAAATTTATAGTGTTAGGCCTACTTACAATAAGTGTATTACTAACAGGTTGTGCTACTACAGGCAGTGCTTCCCCTGGAGAAAAACGTGCTTTAGTACAAAGTATGAAATCGAATACACTAACTGCTCTATACGAAAAAAAACCAGATGTTAAAACCCAAATCGCCAACTCTGCCGGATATGCTGTTTTTGATAATGCCAATGTAAATGTTATTTTAGCCAGTTTTGGTGGTGGGTACGGTGTAGTAAAAAATAACCTAACCGGAAAATCTACCTATATGAATATGGGCGAAGCTGGTTTAGGCTTAGGTTTAGGTGTTAAAGATTTCAATATTGTGATGGTTTTTCACGATCAAGCAGCGTTAAATAGATTTATTAAACATGGTTGGGCGTTCGGTGGTAATGCCGATGCTGCTGCAAAATACCAAGATAAAGGTGGCGCTTTAGTTGCCGAAGCTATTGCTGACCAAGTTACTGTTTACTCTTTAACCGAAAGTGGCCTTGCACTACAAGCCGTTTTAAAAGGCACTAAATTTTGGGTAGATTCTGAGCTAAACTAAGCTATCAAAACCCTATCATAAGTGGGCTAGTTTTATGGATTACGCCCACTTTAATTTAATTCACTCAATTTAACATAACGTAATTTATGGGTTATCAATGTAACCTTACCTATTTAGCCGTGATTACCAATAATATTTCATCACTTATTATATTTGATATAATGTGATTGTTTACTTTCGCTAATTCAGTGAACAATTATTCTAAGAACCTTTTAAAGAATATATAGTTTTAAAAATCAGACATTATCAATTGATTATCTAATATATTTTTTTACTGCTTAATAAAGGGAATTAAATTTAATGTTAAAAACAATAAAAAAATATGTCATGTTAGAGAGCAAAACATTTACTTTATTAGTATTAATTTCAATGATGATTATATTAGTAACAACAATGTTTTCGAATAGAATACCTATGTTTTTTTCTTGGGGTAATGAAGCTGAACAACTTTTACTATCAGTTAGTTTATCATTTTTCAGTAGTTATATTTTTTATATTTCCCTTGTTCATAGAAAAGAAATTAAGGATAAAGAAAACATTAATTTCGTTTTAGACAGAAAAATAAGTTTAGCTCTTTCATCCTATAAAAATGAATTAATTCTTTTCAAACAAGCTGCAAATATATCTAAAGAAATTGATCAACTTGATTTAAACGACTTCATGTTATTTTCAAAATTAATTGGAAGTAATTCACACATGAATAGTACAACTTTTTATCTTGCAACACATGATAGCGTCAATGACACAGCTGAAGATATTTTAAAAAGAAATGCTCAAAAATTTGAGCGTTTTGTTACTGAACTCACCCCACTATATCCATTTTTAGATACAGGTCTATTGAAAATATTGCTTTTAATTCAAGATTCAACTTACATAAACAACTCTTTAATTAAAGGTTTACCACTATCAAAAACATTCAGTAATTTTCACGAACATTTTTATAATTTCCACTCTTTGATTCTCGAATTAAAATTTTATTATGAAAATAATTTTAATAAATAAATTGAGAAAAGTATGTCTATACACACTAGTTTAATAGGAGAATATCTCATCTGTCCTCTATTATCATTTATAAATTTTGATATGTGAATTTTTATCGTTTATTTTTTCATCTAAAGATTCAGCCAATGCCTCAGTCTCACTAAAAACAGTATTCCAATATTTAATACGCGTGTCTGCATCAAGATTGGTAAAGTCGTTTCTGTCTGGGATTTTCCCGTAAGGTAAGCCGGCTACAAATTCTTTTGATGGGGTGATCATTACTACATTGTCGTAATTTTGTGGTGACACTTTTCGTTTTAAATTTTTATCGAACCAACCTGCTTTTGGATCTGAATTAAAATGCGGATACAAAATTAAGCCTGGGTTATTAATTTTTAAATCAAAGTGGTAATCAATAATGCCGCCATCGCGGTAAATTCCTGGTGGCGAACCGGCAATATTTTTTATGCCTTGCATTACTAGTGGTATAGAGCCCGATGCTAATAAGGCATCTTTTAAATTTGTTTGGCTAAGTGGTATGTTTTGCGTTTTAAAATTATAACTGTCGGTTATTGATAAATTGCTGTTTGGCGCACCAAAAATAAATCGCTCGTACTGCGAGCCTAATAATTTTCGGTTAACTCGATTAAGCATGTAACTTTTTGATAAACCTAAAAGTTGAATTAATTTATTTTCACTAGCAATAAAGCCATTCGATTTTGCCACTATAAAATGCGCTTTAAAAATAGGATTATTTAAAATTTCGGTTACGCCGTGCTCCCCAAATACATCATCTAATAATGCGCGGGCTTTAGTGGTAATTTCAGTTGGGGTTGGTTTATTATTAGAATATCGGGTTTGCGAATACGATTTTGCTAACCGCTTAATGGCTGCAACTGGATCGTTTTGTGCAAAACAGGCTGAACGAAAAGCCCCTGCAGATGAGCCAATTAAATTAAGCGGTTGAGTATGGTTTTTAAAAAATTCGCCAAATATATATTTATCTAAACCAAATAAGGTAACCACTTTGGCCCACCACTGGCACCTAAAAATGAGCTGAATAATTCGGGTTTAAACCCCTGCTCGTTAATTACTTTTGCTGCAGTTTTACCTGCATAGATATTGAGCATAAAGTTACTTCTTAGTCATGTATGTTTTTAATTTATTGAAGTACTGCACGAGCATTCTTTATTGAATTATTATTTGATAAATAAGTATTTATTATAAAATCTAATTTATCTTCTTCTATAACACTTGCTAAGGTTGTTATCATAAATTGATAATCGGTTCGTTTTGTTTTAACTGTGAGTAATTTATTCAACCATTGCCACATATGATCTTCACCAATCTCTTTTTCGATAGCTAGCCAGATAATAGGTGCATAGGTATATACATAAAGATTTCTGTTACCATAATCCGAGTTGTTTTTAATTTCTTTTATGGCGGTCAATTTTTTATCTCGAAGTTGAATCAGTTTCTTATTTATATTGTTTATGTATGTTTCATTATTAATGAACTGCTTTGTTACTTTTAAAGATAGGTATTCAGAAAATGACTCTTGAAGCATATCGCCTAACTCAGAATTAAATGTTCGATACGTCAAAAAATAGTAATGCGCTAACTCGTGAGCAAGGTAAGGTTTAAACCATCTGGATTCGCTATCATTTAGTAATTTACTTAACCCTCCCTGATCATGGTTGATAGTGACTATTGAAGGATACGATACAAAAAGCCAAGAATCTTTCTTAGATACAGGAGCTGTGTGTATGAAAACAACATTTTCACCGTATGCTATAGATAGTTTCTCCTGATAATATTGCTCATATGATGAAGTTATTTCTCCTAATAGTGACATTTGAGTTTCTGATAAGCCTGAATTCAAATAATAGCTGCCGTTTTTTACAGCAATATCATAATCACCTGCAAATAGAGAAATAGATACTGGCTTTTCTTTTTTAAATATAGCGTGAGTAGCTGATACGGGCTTACTGCCATTAACATATATGGATTTACAGTCTAAACACGTAACTTCTATATTATAAGTTATTGCGTCATGTCGTTTATCTTTTTCAATATCATATAGAATTGGATACCAGGCTGTTTGAAAGCTATCGGTACGAATTGTTTCTCCGTTAAAAGCAATATTACCTTTCCAGTCTCCAGTTTCACTTGCGTTGCTCATGTTATTAATAACGGGAAATTTTCCAGTATATTTAAACTGCATTATTGAAGGTAAAATCTTACCTTTTCCTGTCTTGTCTGGAAGGTAATAACCAAAACTTTCCTCTGAATAATTAGTGTTATAAGTTTTTTTGAAAACATAGTTACTCGTGTTTTTATGATTTCTAAAGTACTGAATATTAAATCCTGAGTTGAGAAGTATTAGATAGTCTCTTAGTTTTGGCATATTTTTAAGTGTAAAGTTAGCATCAATAGTGCCATTTTTAACTGATATTTCAATTGTTCCTGAAAGATTTATAGGTAATTCAGATGAGTAGATTGACTTTGAAAAAAGCAAGGTAAGTGTGATTAGTATTATTTTCAAGTAATTTCCCTATTGATAAATGTTCTATTTTTATAAACATTATAGGGGGGGGTAAGATAGCTTGTCTACTTTATAGTTTTAATTATATTTTATACAAAAATAGAACTGAATTTAAAATATCGGTGTTTAGCTTTACAAGGTAAACCATTTAGGGCCACCACTTGCCCCTAAAAACGAGGTAAAAGCTCAGGTTTAAACCCTTGTTCGTTTATTATTTTTGCTGCAGTTTTACCTGCAAAAATGTCGATCATCTAAAAATACTACCTGTAGAGTCGCAGTTTAATGTTGTTAAAACCAAACTTAAAATGAATACTTATGCAATATAAAACTTTTAAACTTTAATCTTAATCCCAAATTCCGTCTTCACATTTGCCCTGCACTTTTACGTTTTTTACCTTAAACTCAGGCTCTATGCCTTTGTCTCTTTGTGCGTTGTAGTCGTTAGTAACAGACAAAATAGTCGGTGTGAGTAGTATAATAGCGATAACGTTTACTACTGTCATTAACCCTAGGGCAATATCGGCTAAATCCCATACTTGTTTTAATGTGGCAGATGCACCCCATAACATCATTGATAAATAAAGCAAAGTATAAATACCGCGCCCTACTTTGTTATCAAGCTTAAATAAATGCAGGTTACTTTCGGCGTAAGCGTAGTTGGCCACCACCGAGGTAAAAGCAAATAAGGTAATGGCTGCCGCAACAAAATATACGCCGCCTTGTGCTAAGTGTGCGGTCATGGCGCTTTGCGTTAAACGTATGCCTTCCATTTCGCCGCTAATATCTATATCTGCTAATAAAATAACAACGGCTGTACAGCTACAAAGTACAATGGTGTCAAAAAATACACCAAGCATTTGTATATAGCCTTGTGTTACTGGGTGATTAGGAATCGGGCTTGCGCTTGCTGCAGCATGGGGCACACTCCCCGCGCCGGCTTCGTTAGAGTATAAACCACGTTGAATACCATTTTTAATGGCTGCGCCCATTGCACCTGCGCCGGCTTCTTGCAGGCCAAACGCTGATAAAAACACATCTTTGAGCATGGCAGGTACTTGCGGTAAATTTATAAGCGTTATAATTACGGCGGCGGCAACAAATAATATGCCCATTAATGGCACTACACGTTCAGCAAAGCGAGCTATTGCTTTAAAGCCGCCAAGTATAATTGAGCCTGCTAATACAGTAATAACTAAACCAGAGTAAAAGGTAGGTACTTCAAATGCATAGTTAAGTGCGTCTGTAATGGTGTTGGTTTGCATGGCGCTAAAGGTAAAGCCGTAACCTAAAAATAAACACGCGGCAAACACAATGGCAAAGGCACGGCTGCCTAAACCTTGCTGAATATAATATGCGGGGCCGCCTCTAAACTCGCCACTACTATCGCGTACTTTATACACCTGTCCTAATACACTTTCGGCAAAGCCGGTTGCCATGCCAAGTATGGCAATAACCCACATCCAAAATATGGCGCCGCTTCCGCCTAGTGATATGGCAACGGCTACCCCAGCTAAATTACCTGTACCTACTCGTGCACATAGCCCGGTACATAATGCCTGAAATGATGAAATGTCGTTTTTTTTACACTTGCTACTGCCTTTTAAAAGGCTAAACATGTGTTTAAATTTTATTAGTTGAATTGCTTTTAACCGTACCGAAAACCATATACCTGCAAACAGTAGTATGTAAATCAGTATTTGACCGTCTCCCCATAGTAGGCCATTTACACTTTTTACAACGGTATCGAACATGGGCTAATCCTTTTATATTTATTATGTTTTTACTCAAACTTTTTAGAGTGTGAGGCATTTTATTATGCATGTTAGCCATAGATTAAGGCAGCTTAGCTGCCTTAAATATGTAGACTTAGTGGTAGGTTATTTACTTTTCAGGTGTATGCCAGCAATCATGCATCTAACCGAACCTCCCGCCGACTCTATGGTTGGTATAGGTAACGAAACAAGTTTAGCTGTTTGTTGTATTGCTGCTTTTTGTTCGGTTGTAAGTGCATTAAACGCCGTTTGTGAGAGTGCTAAAATACGGCCATTTGTACCTTGTAGCTCTATTGCGTTGCCGCAAAAGCTATTTATTTGCTCATTTGTTAAGTTGATAACTTCTAAATGGCTTTGTAAAAAATGGCTAGTTAATTGTTTATGCTGACTTATTGGCACCATATCTAGGCTGATCATGGCAAACTCTGTTGCTACACACATTAATACATTAGTATGATAAATCGCAGTGCCTTGTTCGTCATAAGCATTAAATACAACAGGTTTGAGCTTAAGTTTTTCACACACTGTATCTACCACAGTTTTTGTAGTGCGCTTAGATTCTACTGCATAAGCAAGCTTATGTGGGTGATCAATAACAAGCGACCCGGTGCCTTCTAAAAATGCATTTTCTTTCACTAAAAATGAATAATCAGTCAGAGATGACACTTTATAGTGATTAGTCAAAAAATCAATAATATCTTTTCGATATTCTAATCTTCTGTTTTCTGCATACATTGGATAAACAACTAGCTCACCACTTTGATGTGTTGAAAACCAGTTATTAGGAAACACTGAGTCCGGCGTGTGTGTATGCTCATCTTCAAATAAATGAACAGTGACGCCTTCGTTTTGTAATAATTTAACCGCATTAGTAACTTCGTCAAAAGCGAGCTGACCCTGATTTTTTGAGTTACAGGTGCTTTGAAACGTGTTGTCTAACATAGTTTGTGGGTTAGATGTAAAGTGATGCGGTCGCACCATAACCACAGCGCTTGGTGCTTGCTTTATATAACTCATGCCACTTGCTCTTGCTTGGTTATGCTAGGTGTATCAGCCGTATTTAGTACCGAAAATAGATTACGGGGATCGGCTTGTTGTGTAATTAAATCAAGTAGTTCAAACTCACCCGCAGCCACCAGCGCGTCTTTAATATACACCAGCGCGGTAAAGTCTTCGCTTGCAAAACCTACCCCATCAAAAATAGTAAGCTCGTTGTTACTTGTACGCCCAGCTGCTTGTTTATTAATTACTTTATGAAACTCTGTTACGGCAAAGGTATCGCTCATTTGCTGTATTTCGCCCTCTATTCTGGTTTGCGGTTCGTACTCTACAAACACATTTGCGCGCGCTAATAATTGTGAATCAAGCTCTGTTTTACCAGGGCAATCGCCACCAATGGCATTTAAATGCACGCCCTGGGGGATCATATCGCTGGTTAAAATAGTGGCATTTTTTTTATCGGCTGTGCAGGTGGTAATAATGTGCGCGCCTTGCACGGCTTCTTCTGCGCTATTGCATAGAGTTACATTTAAGCCATAGCCAATTAAATTGTTGTAGGCTTTTTGTGAGGCATTTTTATCAATATCGTATAAGCGAATGTGAGTAATACCTAATACGGCTTTAAAAGCGAGTGCCTGAAACTCAGACTGTGCACCATTACCAATTAATGTCAGCGTTGTTGAATTTTTAGGTGCCAAGTATTTAGCCACCAATGCTGATGTAGCTGCGGTACGTAGTGCAGTCAGTAAACACATTTCACTGATCATAACCGGATAGCCACTATCAACATCCGATAAAATACCAAAGGCCGCGACGGTTTGAAGCTCCTTAAAGGTGTTTTTTGGGTGGCCATTTACATATTTACAGCTAAACATTTTGCCATCGCTTACGGGCATAAGCTCTATTACGCCATCTGGAGAGTGCGCTGCATAACGTGGTGATTTATCAAATTCGTGCCAGCGAGCAAAGTCTTGCTTTAATTTTTGGGTGAGCTCTAATAGCACGTTTTCTATGCCTACTTTATTTATAAGTTTAGCCATTGCCTGTACGCTAACAAATGGAACGCCTTGTTTTGGCTGTACGATAAAGTGACTCATGTATACCTCTGTAATAAAAATATGAACTAATTGAAATAAGTTTATCGACTACAGATGCCAGTTAAAATGCCAATATTTTATACAAATGATATTATTTTTTATCATTTTGCTATGCTTTAATGTGCAAATTTAGTAATTTGTATTGAAAAATAGCGAGACTTTTTATGACCCCTTATATTTACGACTCATTAGATAACGCGTTAATAGCTGAATTAAGAAAAGATGGCCGTGCTTCTATTTCTGCTTTAGCTGATGTTTTAAAAGTGTCGCGCGGGACGGTACAAAACCGCTTAGACCGTTTGTTTTCATCGGGTGCTATATTAGGCTTTACGGTGCGTGTACACGAACACATAGAAACCGAAGCGGTAAGAGCAATAATGATGGTGGAAGTGGTTGGTAAATCTACATCGCAGGTAATTAAAACCATGCGCGGCATACCAGAGCTAACAAAGTTACATACCACCAATGGCGCTTGGGATTTAGTGGCTGAAATACAGGCGGCAAATTTAGGTGAGTTTGATGGCGTACTCAGGCAAGTACGCGAAATAGAAGGCATTTTAAATAGCGAAACCAGTATATTATTGTCATCTACTTAGGTTTATTAACGCTATGTTTTATTTAAAGTATTTTAGGCAATACTCGGTTTATGTATTAGGTATTGGAGTAGGCAATGAATAAGCTTTCTATTCGGTATTATTCGCAAGATATAAAGCACCACCAGCATAATTACCATCAACTCGTGTTACCCCTACACGGTGAAATACACATAACATTAAATAATGACTTTAAAACAACGGTTAGTACGGGTAGTTGTATCATTATAGAGAAAAACGTGGTGCATGCCTTTACGGCCGATGAAGCCGCGCGTTTTATTGTGGCAGATTTAGACGCGCTACCTCAAAACCTTATTCATCTTTTATGCCCTAAAATCTCAATAGATAGCCGTTTATTAAGTTACTTACAGTTTATAGAGCAGCAACTGCTTTTTGTTAACGACGACAAGCTTACTAGTTCAACCTTTGATTTATTTTACTTATTACTTTGTGAGCAAAGTAGCCACAGTAATATTGATAAGCGAATAGATAATGTAATAACTATTGTTAAGCAAAATTTAGCGTACCCCTACACGTTAAAAGAGCTGGCTGATATAGCCTGTTTAAGCGTTACGCAATTTAAAACTGTATTTAAAAAAAGTACCACTATCGGAGTTTTTTAACTATGTTGCGAATGCAGCACGCTCGCGCCCTTTTAACCCATTCAGACTTACCGATTGCTTTAGTAGGCGAGCGCATTGGTTATAACGATGCCTCTGCGTTTAGCCGCCGGTTTAATTTATACTTTGGGCAGCCACCTAAGGCATTTGCAAAGCAGTAATGTAGATAATTTAAACACGAGATAATAAATCAAGCTTAAGCATAACTTAGGTTAAATTGCGTCATAACAAACAATAGCACCGTCTTTTTAGCACATTTTTAAAAGCCTCAACTGATACACTTAGTAAATAGTATTTACGGAGGGTAATTAATGGCAACATACATAGGTTTTTTAGCAATATTTTCGTGGGGGCTTTTAGCTTTACTGGGTAATTTAACCAAAGCACTCCCGGCTTTTCAGTTACTTTTTATGTGCTTTGCACTCTCTTTTATTATTTTATTAGTAAAACGTTTTGCTTCAAAACAGCCATTATTAACCCCTCCTAAGCTTTCTAAAAAACAACTTATAATAGGTGTTACTGGCTTATTTGGTTTTCACTTTTGTTATTTTATGGCTTTAAAATACGGCACTTTAATTGAGGTAAGTTTAATAGTGTATCTTTGGCCATTATTACTGGGTGTATTTGTGGCTACCCCAGGGTCTAAATTTAAAGCAATATTGGGCGGATTATTGGGGTTTTTAGGTACGCTTAGTTTAATTACCGATGGCAGTGTATTATCTATCAATAGTGAGTATTACTTAGGGTATTTTTTTGCAGGTTGCTGCGCGCTACTGTGGTCTAGTTATTCTTATTTAATGTCACAATTTGATAGCCATGTAGATGACATAGGCTGGCTTTCACTTATTGTGGCAGTGCTTGCCCTTTTTGCACTTTTTTATTTTGAAACAACCGTTATTAGTTTGTCTGTCTCACAATGGATAGGTGCTATTTTATTGGGATTAGGCCCAGTGGGTGGTGCATTTTATTTATGGGATCATGGTTTAAAATTTGGTAACCGATCGCTATTAGCCTCATTGAGTTTTTTAACGCCGGTGCTCTCTACCTTTATTTTAATACTCGCCTCGCAGGCTCCCTTTAGTTGGTCAGTATTTATAGCTTTAGTACTTATTTTATTAGGGGCGACGATTAGCAATAAAAAGCCATCGATAAGTTTAAAAAAAGCATAGTTTTAATTTTCCGAGGTATTTTACCAACGCTTAAACTTAAGTGGTAATTTAAGTTTAAGCGTTAATATACAGCTACGCTATGTAGCTGTGTTTATAATCATCTTGAGCTGGGTGATGGTTTTTTAAGTAGTTATGGCCTGCTGCTAAACCAAGTTTATAGTCAAATCGTAAGTCATCATTTGAGCTGCCTAATAACTTACTATAAAGCTTTTGATTTGCAAAAATTTGGATTATTTCTACATCTTTTGGTGGGTTAGCAATAAATGCTAACTCATCTTCGTAGGCTTGCTCATGTTGTAATAAGTAATCTATTGTTTTTGGGCAATAGCCAGATACTTCAACAAATGATTTTAATTTACTTATCCATGCTGATTGAGCCTGAAAAGCTTCATCAACGGTGCGTATAACCACAATTTTGCGTGCGCCACGATTATAGGCTTCGCGTACAGGAAGCGGTGCGGCAAGGCCACCGTCTAAGTAAAAATCAGACTCTGACTGTATCTCGGTTTTACCTAATTCATTTGCGGCTAATGCATTTAACCACGGCGTCAATTTTACACCTTGCTTATATAAAAATGGCAGTGCACTTGACGCTTTTAATAGTTCTCGCCATTGTTGGCCTTCCCCTGTTGGGGATAAAAAATAAGGTTTGCGATCACGGGCATTAGTTGCGGTAATTAATAGCTCACGGTCACCTAAACTGGCTTTTGCGGTTTTAAAATCAAGCGCTCTGTTCACTTCGGTAGTTTTATCAAAGTACCAATCTAGGTCAACAATATGTTTGCCCATTAGGCCGCGACCTAATTGAAAAAAACGTTTATGACGCGAAAGGCCTCTGATCAGGCGTTTAGCATAGCCTTTTTGACGTGCCAAATAGCTCGTTAAGTTTTGAGAGCCTGCAGATGTGCCAATAAACAAGTCAAATGGATCATACTCTTGCTCCAACCAAGCATCGAGTACACCCGCGGTAAATATCCCTCGTTGTCCGCCACCTTCTGCTATCAGCGCTACTTTTGGCTGCACTGAATCGTTGCATGAATGGGGTGTCGTACTGTTTTGAGATTTCACGCTTTACCTTCCTATTTATTTAGCTGAATTGTGTTGCATACCCTTATAATAATCGCTCAATATTCATAATTAAAATTGATTGTTTAAATTAGTTCTATTGAAAAAACAGAACAAGCTTTTTCATTGCCACTTTTTAAAATAATGTAAAATGGCCCCGACGTAATCAACTTTAATCTGTTTAATAGCATAACAAGCGTTGAGTGTACGCTTGCTTAACCAATTGCTTATCCGTGTTTTATTTGCATTAAAATTTCAAGCGCCTTATGGCGTTTTTCATTATCAAATAAGTCATTGGTGAATATAAGCTCATCGACCCCTAATTGATTTACGATCATTTCTAACTTGTGTTTAATACTGGCTGGCCCACCGGTAACACTTAACCCTAAAAAGCTCTCAACATGAGCGCGCTCTTGTTCGCTCCACAGACCTTCCATTGTTTCTACTGGAGGTTTTAACCACAACTCGTCGCCTCTAATTAACGATAACACTCGCTGCTTAGATGTAGTTGATAAGTACTGTGCTTCTTCATCTGTATCGGCAGCCACTAAAGGTAATGCCAACATGACATAAGGCTTAGCTAATACACTTGATGGTTTAAATTCTCGTTTATACAAGGCTACTGCATCATGCACAAAACGCGGTGCAAAGTGCCCCGCAAATACATAGGGTAATCCTTTTTGTGCAGCTAACTGCGCACTAAATAAACTTGAACCTAAAAGCCAAATGGGAACATTGGTGTTTTCACCAGGTATTGCTCGCACGCGCTTAGTTCCCTCATAAGGGCCCAATAATGTTTGTAACTCGCTCACTTCATTAGGAAAGTTTTCAGCACGGCTGATATCGTTATTTAATGCACGACTTGTCACAGGATCGCTACCTGGGGCGCGCCCTAACCCTAAATCAATTCGACCTGGGTATAAACTTTCTAAGGTGCCAAATTGCTCAGCAACAACTAAAGGAGCATGATTAGGTAACATAATTCCACCCGACCCTACGCGTATTTTTTTAGTGTGACCGGCTATGTGCCCCACCAAAATCGAAGTAGCCGCACAAACAATCCCAGGCATATTATGATGCTCGGCTAACCAAAAACGATTAAAACCGAGTTCCTCAGCTTTTTGCGCATAGGCTGTACTTTTATTTAAGGTGTCACTCACAGTGGCACCTTTAGGCATAGGCGCCAGTTCTAATAACGAAAAAGGAATGGTTGATAACAAAGTAGCACCTCCAAATTAAATAGCGATTTATGGCGCGTTAACCATAAATAATGAGTCTACGGTAAGAGATGGGGGGACATTACAGTCAATTCAAGGCGCCTTGCCTTTTAAAAGCTAAATAGCGATGTGACTGAACAACAATTAAGTTAGCTATTTTTAGCAGCAGCGTGTTGACGCTTTAGTTTATACGCCTCTGAATCAAGCCCTTTTTTCCAATAGCCCGATGCAACAATTTGACTGCGCGGTATAGCTAATTCATCAGTTAATATGGTTTTTGCTTTACGGACTAATCCGGCTTCAAGTGCCATAAATACAATAGGTTGTTGCTCACTAAGTGGTAGCGATTTTAATGCGTTTATCATATCTGTATCGGGGTTATTTGTTATTAACCAAGTTATATCACGCGAGGAGTCTAAGCTAATCACATCATCTTTTGTTGGTGCATGAATAATCGCGTCAATTTTTGCGTTTATAGGCAATTGTTGCACGTAGCCTTTAATTGCATTAACCGAAGTTAAATCGCCAAGTAATAGATAATATGAATGATCATAGTTATCCAACTTTTTAGGGCCTGGCCCTGCTATACCCACTTCATCGCCTACTTTTGCTTCTTTAGCCCAATTAGTGGCTGGGCCTTGGTGCATATTTATCACAAAGTCGAGGGTAAGTGCACCAGTGTGCTCATCAACATGCCTTATAGTGTATGAACGCATACACGTAGTTTTAATATTAAAGTCAACGCGGCCATTTTGTGGAATAAGCACCTTAACGTAGTTACCAATGTATTGCTCACTCAGGTCGTTAAACTCATATGAGCCGACAATAATGCGTTGTAAATGTGGGGTTATTTGCTTTGTGCTTAATACGGTTGCTTTGCGTACTTTTTTACCCATGTAAATTTACCTCACTAAAATGATGAATTGCACAACGCCCCATTGGTTGATAAAATCAACTATAGTGATTTAATTGACTTTGTCAACTACTATGGATTTATTATGAACTCTTCATTGGCCAATACATTATTTGCTTTAATGCAAAGTTATCGCGTTACCATACGCGAAGCCATTAATGCAGGTGAGCTTGGATTAAACGCGATGCATGTGCGTTGTCTGCATATTATTGCAGCGACACCTCAGTGCACTGCTAACGATATTGTGAATCAAACCCAACGCGACAAAGCCCAAATAGCACGATTAGTGAAAGAACTGCTCACGCTAAACTTAATTCATAAGAATGCCAGTGAGCATGACAAGCGTTGTTTTATTCTGTCGTTTACCGCACAAGGGTGCACGCTTTACAACAAATTATTAAACGCTGAGCAGTATGTAAATGCGCAAATGTGTAAAAACTTAAACCCACAGCAAATCAATGACTTCTTAGATACAGCTCAGCAAATGATCAAAAATATGGATTGATCGCAGATCCATTACTTGGCATAACTTATATAAAACGAATATACTGTACACTTATACAGTATATTCGTTTTAGGTTGTGTTATGTTTGTTATTCCCATTTATATAGAGGCCGGTGTATGCGGATTTGAGTCACCTGCAGCACAATATACAGAGCTTGGCGTTTCACTTGATGAGTTATTAATAAAGCACCCTGATGCCACGTTTATTGGGATAGCGTCTGGGTGCTCTATGCAAGAAATTGGTATTTTTGAGGGCGACTTACTGTTGGTTGACCGGGCTGAAATACCAAAAGATGGCGATGTTATTGTGGCTAACTTAAATGGTTTATTTGTGTGTAAGCTGCTTGATAAGACCAATGCACGCTTGCTATCAGCCTCTTCTGCTTATAAGCCGGTGCAATTAACTGAGTCAGATGAGTTTCAGCTTGAAGGTGTGGTAACTCGCTCTATTAGGCTGCATCGCCAAAGCCCTGAGTTACTTTCATGTATGCCTTAGTTGATGCCGTTGCTTTTTACGCCAGTGCTGAAAAGGTATTTGATCCCGCCATTCGCTCAAAGCCGGTAGTGGTGCTTACCAATAACGACGGCTGTGTGTGTGCGGTCTGCCCAATTGCGCGTAAGCTTAATATTCCTAAATTTGGCCCTTACTTTAAAGTTAAGCAGTTACTAGAACAAAACAATGTGGTTGTACGCTCTAGTAACTATGAACTATACGCTAATTTAAGCGACCGGATGATGAGTGTAATTGGCCGCTTTTGTGACACCCAGCATGTTTACAGTATCGATGAATCGTTTTTACACTTTAATGGTTATCAACCTTTAATTAACGATTGGCAAGCATACGGGCAACTAATTAGGCGTACTGTATGGCGCGAAACCAAACTCCCTGTTGGGGTTGGCTTTGGCCCAACACCGACCTTAGCCAAAGCCGCTAACCATGCAGCTAAAAAACTAACTGGCTTTAATGGTGTTGCAGTGATTGACGATGAAGTAAGTCGCCGCACTATTTTACAACGAATGCAATGCCAAGATGTTTGGGGGGTGGGCAAACGTTTAGCTAAAAAGCTGGCTCTCATGGACATTCATACCGCGTGGCAACTGGCTGAGCAAAGCCCAAAAACTATTCGTCGCCAATTTAGTGTGGTGCTTGAGCGCACAATTAACGAGCTCAACGGCATTACCTGTTTAAACTGGGATGATGTACGCCAAGATAAACAAGCTATTTTTTCAACACGTAGTTTTGGTCAGCGACTTTGCGACCCCGATGCAGTTAAAACCGCCCTAATAAATCATGCTAGTGTAGTTGCACAAAAATTAAGAGCTCAACAGTCGCTAACTCATCGTATTTATATTTTTGCTGCCAGCTCATCACATGAACACGCCTTTTATAAAAAGTCAGTTATGTATCAATTTGATCCGCCCACTAACGATACCCGCGTTATGGCCAATGCGGTATCAAAGAGTTTTGAGCAAATATATCAACCGGGAATTCGATTTTATAAATGTGGTGTGGGCGCATTAGAGCTCAGCCCACAGCAGTTTCAACAACATCATTTATTTGATAAGCAAACCGATAACCCGCAGTTAATGAACTGTTTAGATGCTATTAATCATAGATACGGTAAAGGAATGCTTAACGTGGCGAGCAGCCAATTAAATGATCATTGGCATATGAACAGGGCTTTTTTATCGCCGCAATACACGACTCGTTGGCGTGATATTCCAAAAATACAGTGTTAGTCGGCAACTTTAATAAATTCACATTCTACACTCGGATTGTCCAATGTGTATTTAAGCGTATTGCTGGTTAAAAAAGTAATGCTTTGTTTGATCGTTCCTTCATGGATAGGATTATCACAGCGGCTCATGCGTAAGCTATTTTCTAGGCCATCTGTTTTATATTTTAGCGAGCTGGTAATAAAACAATAATTTGGTTTTTCAATGGTACGAGTGCCATTGTGTAAGGAGTTAAACAAAATCTCTTTGCCTAAGCTAAAACCTTGCCCAGGATCTTCAGGGTTATTAAATTGTAATCGGCTATTAGTACATAACCCAGAATTACTGGAGGTCACTTCGTAATTACCCAGCTTAGTTTGTAACAGCGGAATAAAGCGAGTTTTATTACTTGGGCCTGCCACTGCATAACAGCTAAAAAGGCTTATGATAAGTAAAACCAGGGTGAAAAATTTCATTATAGGCTCTATCCTCGTGTATCAAATATGATCAAGCACTGTGACTATGCTTAGCTATTTCTAACTATAACAGAGATTTACTATAAAAGATGTGAAGTCGTTATACCATAAACACGTCTTTAAACTGTATTTAAAAATACGTAGCTCACAGCAAATACGATTACATTTTAAAACAGTTCAGTTAGTGAAATAAGAGGATGTGAATAATAGCGCAAGCTGGATCAAAATCTAAGCAACGTAAAATGCATTACCCCTAACCCAAAGTAATGCATTCATAGTCAAAAGTGGGCGATTACTGCCAATACTTAGCAAATAATTGTGGGTAATTTTGTTTTAAAAACTTAGGTTTGTCTTTAAAGCGCTTACCTTTAGGTTGCTCAAGCCCTGATGGGATAAACGGTAACTCATCGTCATTACGTTCTTCATATAACAAACCTGCAATTAGGTCATACTCATCTAAGTACGGGTAAGGTTGCTCGTTTAAAAAATAAAGTGGTGTGCACTGAGCTAGACTATCTGGGTTTTCTAGTGCGGCTTTAAATGCCGCTTCCCCCCGAGAAATGAGCCAACAACGAAATTCAGAAAAACCATATTCATCATTACAACCAGCCATTACAAACGCCGCACCAAATAAATCCCAAGTATAACTTTGGCGCATACAAATACTAAACTGTTTATCAAATTCAATTAGCTGCTCGTCGGATAAATCACTCAATGCAGCCTTAAGGGATTGGCATACAGACTCAGGCTCTGCGGTTCTGTCATTTACCGTTACCAATCGCCAAAAATCAGTTAAGGTTAAATCGCTCATGCAATGATCTCTTTTACCCGACCTACTTGACCATCTTCTAACTGTACTTTAATACCGTGCGGATGATTAGGTGACTTAGTTAATAAACGCGACACTATACCATTGGTTAAAGTACCACTGCGTTGATCTTGTTTAAGCACAATATTAACCTCAGTGCCGGGTGTTATTTGTGAACGTATTGGAACAGCCATATATAATCTCTTTTGCTATTTTTGGGGATTATAGCCTGCTTAATAAAATCACTCCATATTAAAGCTTTTAAAGGCTCTATAAATGCCTAATTCAAGCTAATGTGAAGAATAAACAAAACCCATCGTACACATTATGGCTGCTTAGAAAATGAAATGGCATTGGCTTTAATGTGTATGTTCAAGCTGGCTAACGCATTACAAATAAGCTGCTCAATGTAATCAAACTGATTTTTTTGTTTAGCCTGCTCTAGTGCAATATCATCAATAAAATAACAACTTACTTTAAACTTAGAAGGTAAATTGTTTAAGTCTGCTGAATGGGTAAGAAAGCTAAAGTCCTGCACAGTATCTTTTATTTGCTCACAAGCGAGCGTTAATTGCTGACGAATACGTTTATCTAGCTGCTTTTGGGTTTTGGTCATCGTTTATTGCTGCTCGCGAGCTTGTTGTTCTTTAAATTCTTTGTAACTGTCTTGCTGCTGTTTAACACACTCATGGTATTCCTTATCTGCCATGTAGCTGCATTCACCCAACCGCGCTGATTGAATTTCATGGTAGCGGCTATCGCTGCTACATCCCGCTAACACCAATAATGCGGATAACGAAAATATATATTTTAACTTATTATTTAACATTCAAAATTCCTACTATTTTAACGGGAAAACTACTGATTTTCGTTATTTTTGCTGTATATTGCACTGGTTTTGTATTTATAACCGTTAAGGGCACGTTATGATGTTGTCGCAGTTACAAGAGCTGTTCCAGCGTATCGATAAAAGTAAACTATTTCAATCATTTGTTATTGCAGTTATTGTTGTTTCTGCATTGACCGTGGGCGCACATACTTATTCATTGCACCCAACCGCCGAACTCGTTCTACATTGGATGGATATAGGCATAACGGTGTTTTTCTTAATTGAACTGATTATTCGCTATATTGCCAGCAAAGGTATCAAGAACTTTTTTTCCAAAGGTTGGAACATTTTTGACTTCATTATCGTGATCGGAAGTTTATACCCCGCGGCAGGCTCTACTATTTTTATTGCTCGACTGCTGCGTATTTTCCGCGTGTTACGATTAGTCTCAATGATCCCAGAACTGCGCTTATTAGTAAATTCGCTAATAAAAGCAATACCTCAAATGGGCTACATAGCACTACTCATGTTCGTTATATTTTATATTTATGCCGCCACTGGCAGTATGTTGTTTGCTGATATAAATCCGGTACTTTGGGGCGATGTGTCTATTTCTATGCTCACCCTGTTTAGAATAGCCACCTTTGAAGATTGGACTGACGTCATGTACGAAACCATGGCCGTGTACAAATTAAGTTGGATTTTTTACCTAACCTTTATCTTTTTAACTGCATTTGTGTTTTTAAATATGATGGTTGGCGCTATTTTAGAAGTGATGAGTGAAGAGCATCGCAATGCACGAGAAGAGCAAGCCGATATAGACTCACTCCCTGCCACCCAAGGCCAAGTAAACGAATTAAAAGCACAACTAGCAGAATTAAAAGAGCTACTTAAAAATAGGTAGCAGGGATAAAAAGGGCATGCATTTGCTTGCCCTTACACTTTAAATTTACCCACCAATCCCGTTAAAATTGACGAAAGGCGATTCATTTCGTTGCCGTTTTCACTGGTGCTCACGGCAATATCACTCACCTCATCAGCCGCATTTTTAATTTCAGTAACATTGCGGTTTATATCTTCAGCTACATGTTGTTGCTCTTCAGCAGCAGTGGCTATTTGCGTATTTAAATCGCTAATATGAACGATAGATGCCATGATCTCACTAAATTGTTGCTGCGCCGAATGCGCAAGCTCGACAGTTTTATTAGTGGTTTCTATACTGCGTTCCATGTCTTTAAATACCATAGATGACATAGTGCGCAATTTATCAAGCTGTGTTTGGGAAATAACTAAAGCAGCTATAATTAATAACCGCAAGGCAATTGCAGATGCAAAGGAGAGCTTTAATTTTTTGATATATTCATGAAGTTAACCTCTAAAAACACTCTTAGGAATATAGTGTGGCTAAAGGGGTTGAGCAAGAAATAATATGAGAATGTTTCGAAGAGGCAATAAAAAGGTTAGCAATTAGCTAACCCTTTAACTTGATGGGCTAGAAAATTACTCACCGTCTACAATAATTCGTAACATCCGGCGAAGTGGCTCCGCTGCACCCCATAAAAGCTGATCGCCCACGGTAAAGGCGCTAATGTATTTTGGCCCCATAGCGAGTTTACGAATACGGCCAACAGGAATACTCAGCGTACCGGTTACTTTAACTGGAGTTAAGTCGGTACTGGTAATATCACGCTGATTAGGAATAACTTTAACCCACTCATTGTGCGAGGCTAAAATTTCTTCTATTTTTTCTACGCTAATGTCTTCACGTAATTTAATGGTCATCGCTTGGCTATGACAACGCATTGCACCAATGCGTACACATAAACCATCAATAGGCACAGGTTGTTTAGATGAGCCTAAGATTTTGTTGGCTTCAACTTGCGCTTTCCACTCTTCTTTTGATTGACCGTTTGGCATAGGCACATCAATCCATGGGATTAAGCTACCCGCCAGTGGCACACCAAACTGGTCTTGTGGCAAATCGCTTGATGCCATTTTTTCGCTGACTATTTTATCAATTTCTAAAATAGCTGAACTTGGGTTATCTAGTTGCTGTGAAACACTTGCATGAATAGCCCCCATTTGAGCTATGAGTTCTTTCATATTGCGTGCACCGGCGCCCGATGCTGCTTGGTAGGTCATTGGGCTTACCCATTCGATTAGGTCTTGCTCAAATAAACCACCCAGCGCTAGTAGCATAAGTGAAACTGTGCAGTTACCACCTACAAAGGTTTTAACGCCTTGCTCTAGCCCTTGTTCAATGACATCTTTGTTAACGGGGTCAAGTACGATAATACTGTCGTCACTCATACGCAGTGCAGAGGCTGCATCTATCCAATAGCCATCCCAACCTGATTCACGTAATTTTGGATACACCGCATTGGTATAATCGCCACCCTGACAGGTAACAATAATGTCCATTTTTGCAAGCTCAGAAATATCGCTGGCATCTAAAAGCGGTTTAGCTGCACCCGCTAACTCAGGGCCAAGCTGACCTGCTTGTGAGGTGGTGAAAAAGGTGGTGTCGATATGTGCAAAATCATGTTGTTGTTCCATTCGCTCGAGTAACACCGAGCCTACCATGCCGCGCCAACCGACTAATCCTACTTTTTTCATTGTTTGTTCCACTGTTTGATTCATAAAAGGAGCCTATACATTAAAAATTAAAAATTCATTGCGTGAGATTTAATTTTTACAGCCTTAAGCTAACACCACCAGCACACTAAAACTAGTCAATAAACTGTAACTCAAATATTTTTCATACACATAAAAAAGCCCTGTACAAAATACAGGGCTAATAAGTAGTTAGGCGTTGTTATAAATCCTATCCTTGGGCTTTTACTTAAAACTCGTAGCTAAAGCTGACGCTCAGTTCTCTAGGCGTTTCTTGAGAACGAATTAACACATCATTTTGTTCTACTTTAAAGTTTTGTCCCAACATATTTTTCACTTTAAGTGTTAACGTGGTATTAAACGTTGGGTAGTAACTATAAACCATGTCTAACGAGTTTAAAGGTTGTTCGTAAGCATCATCAAAATTATTAACACCTGCAGCTAAAATACGGTCACCAAATACATTATAAATAACTGAAGCTTGGTGCATGCCATCATGCGAATCGTAATTCAATTGTAAGTTGGCAACATACTTTGAGTGGCCAGTCATACGTCGCTTTAGATTCGTAAGGTCGGCGCGCTGTTCTTCTGCAATTTCAACTTCTGAATCACTAACCGTTAAATTACCAGAAGTAAAAAAAGCACCTCCTAATAAATCACTGTGCAACTCCGTTAACCATTCAGCCTCAATACCGTAAACATAGGCTGTATCTGCATTGTCAAACTGAAGAGTAAAACGGCCGTCACTTTCTGTTAATAGTGCTTCGATTGGGTTATCAATATCTTTATAGAATGCGCCAACTGAGTAGTTATCACCATTGTCCATATAAAACTCGATACGTGCATCAAAGTTATCTAAATAGCTAGATTCTAAGAATGGGTTACCAAGCGTTCGATAACCGGTTAGCGGATCTTGGAATTGAACAGGGCTTAGCTCTCGCAAATCAGGGCGTACAACCGTGCTGCCATAACCAAAACGAACTTGGTACGACTGCTGACTATAAGTCATAGATAATGAAGTAAAATACTCATCTTCCATCACACTTGCTTGTTTTATCGCATCTGCACTTAATTTATCTGCCAATAAAGCAGGATCAAATGCTGAGCGAGAAAAAGCAAGAGCAACTTGGCGGAAGTCCTCGTAACGCACACCACCACTTAAACGCCAATCTTGAGCAAAAGTAATATCAAAAGAGCCATAATAAGCATCAATCATTTGCGCTGCTAAGTAATCATCGGCTGTCGGTTCTTGAAACAATAACTCGACATCCGTTGAATCGATCACTGCATCATTTGCAAAGAAACTACCAATTGACAGCGCCTCTTCTTCACTTTGTGCTAAATCTAAAGACTGTGATTGGCTAAAGCGATAGTTGAAAAAGTCTGTACGGTAATCACGCGTTTTTTCAACAAAATAGCCGCCGCCCGCAATTTCAACTTCGGCGTTATCAAAGTAAAAAACTTTGTTAACATTTACGCCCCAGTTTTCTACATCGTCTTCTAGCTCAACAAATCGATACAAGTAAGGGTTACCACCTAAACTACCATTATAAAAAGTACGTTGATATTCGCCATCGGCGTACTCATCACGCACCGTTACTTCAAGCTCGCCAGGTATACTCGTCGTCGCTGTTGAATCAGTATACTGCCAATCTACACCAACACCCTCAAGAAAACTCCACTCTAAATTATGCATTCCACGAAGTTGAAGTATTTCAAGTTCCCGTTCCTCAAAAGAGGTTAAGTGGCTTCGCTGTAATTGCCCAGCATCAATGCTTAATGACTTTGAAGGCTCTTGGTAAAGCGCAACAGCAGCTTCATCTTCAGTATCTCGTAGCATCATATAGGTGGCTGTTAAATCATGGCCGCCAATTTTATAACCTAAATTTACAGAGCTATTTAATTTTATATTATGCTTGGTTGATACTTCTTTCTCTGTAGCAGAGTAACAAGTAAAGTTATCTTTTGAACATTCAGATTCAGATGCGTCAACAGAAGAAAGTACAGCGCTAAACTTCTCTGCATTAGACCACTCATTTTCATAAGCAACTGACGCTAAGAAACCAAAAGAGCCATCTAAGCCAAATAAGTTATCAAATCGGTCACCATACACAGCTTTAATGCCTGCATCAGGGTTTAAGCTTTCTTTTTCTAAGCCAAAATCTCTTGGTAGTGCTTTTGATAAACTTTTATTTAAGTCTATTGCAGCTGCTTGACCAATATCCGCCCCCTGACGTCTTGACTCGACGTCTCTTATATTTCTATATGAGATATCAGACAAGCCATTGATATAGGTATTTAGCGCCGTTTTAACGGCTCCAGGTAATGCGCGTGTACCATCATCTTTACCTAACCAGTCATCACTGCCGCCATTGTATGTATAGCCTTCATCGTTTGTATCTTTATAGCTAGCACCAATCTCAACTTTAAATAAAGTATCACTTGGAATGCTTTTCGTCCTGATATTAACGTCACCACCACCAAAAGCCGCAGGCATATTAGGCGAATAGGCTTTTTGAACAGCTAAAGATTCAATAATACTTGATGGGAAGATATCAAGTGGAATTACATTTCGGGTCAGATCTGGGCTTGGAACAACTGCGCCATTTAAACGCACGCTTGAGTAACGCTCGCCTAACCCGCGTACATAAATAAACTTATCGTTAACTAATGATAAGCCTGTAACACGACGAAGTGCTGAAGCGGCATCGCTATCACCTGTTCTAGATATTTGCTCTGAACCCATTATATCAGCGACAAATGCCTGGTTTTTACGTTCATCAATTACGGCACTAGCACTGCCTTTAAGGCGCGTACCTGTTGCAACAACTTCTTCTATCGCTTCTTCATTTATTATTTCTTGTGCCTGTTCAGCAAAAGAATTAAATGAAGAAAAAAGGGAGAGCAGAGATAACGTTATTAGATTAGTTTTAAACTGCTTTTGATGTTTCATATTTATATCCTCTAAACCTAAAATTCCCTTAAAAAAGGCGCAAGAGCGCCTTATAATTAGAGCCGGTCTAGATTAATTACTAGCGCGTTGTAAAGATGCGGCTACAAAATCAGCCCACTCACTTGATTCACCTTCTTTAAGTGCACCAATGTAGCCTGCGTTCGTAAAGAAAGAGTCAACTTCACTCATGTCTTTAGCCGTTGTAGATACCGCAGTACCTTGTGAATCAGTAATAGTTGCTGCTGTTGAAACACCATCAGCACCAAGTACATTTGCAAAATCAGCAAAACCAATCAGCTGGTTATTTTCGCCACCAGTAAACCAGGTATTTATATCAAAGCTTGCTAATGCGCCAGTTAAATGAGTATTTACGTCTTCAAAATTCTTGCCACACGCAAATATTGAACTCATAAATGCGATATCACCGTTGTTTGCATTGGCATGCACACCAGCATCTCCTGATTTATCTTTTTCATTATATAAATCAAAACAGCCAGCACCATCTACAGATGATGAGTTTACAAACAACATATTAGCTAATTGCGCTTTACCCCATTCTTTCATTTCCATACCGGCACCAGTACGACGCCCTTCAGCACCTTGATCACCAGTAGTAACAACGGTTGCATTAGCAATAGTTGGGTTAGAAACAGTCGTTACTAAATCTTGTGCGTCTGCAGATAATGGATCTACTTTTGCGCCATCTGTTTCAAATCCATGATTTCCATATTCATTTGAACGTACAAGAATGTACTGTCCGTAACCTTTCCAACCCTCATCCCAGTCAATACCGTCATCACCAGTATCAGTAACAACAATATGTTTAAGATTAACGCTACCACCAAAGAGCTCTATACCATCATCAAAACCATTATGTACATGAACATAATCAATTGTTGTGCCTGATCCAACAGCATTTAGTGTTAAACCATTTAGCTCATCACCTTCAACGCCAAATCCTGCATACTTAATAACAATATGCTTTAATATACCGCTACTATCTTGCGGGTCATTACCACCATAATACGAAACAATACCTTCAGCTGAGTGATTACACATGTCTTGTGCCGCAGCAGTCGCTGTACAACGAATAGAATGGCCACGTCCATTTACCTGAACACCACCCCAATCCCCAATTTGAGCGGTTGTTGAATCATCACCATCAACCTCTTTAATACTTGTGAAAATAATTGGCTTATCTACTTCACCAATTGCTTCAATATTTGCACCGCGTGCAATACGAATAAAACTCTCAGGCTTGGTAAACGCAATGGTAGCGCCTGCTTCAATAGACAATGTTGGGCCATTAACATCAATAGTAGCGCCTGTAGATGTGTCTACATCGTCACCTATAAATAAAGCACCTTCAAATACATGGGCACCGCCATCGTCTAGCGCAGGGATAACAAAAGAGCTAGTAATTTCTTTTGCATTACTTGCAAATGCTTGGCTGTATAAACAGTTTACGCCTTCTGCTTCACCTGTAAATGTAGCTCCATCTAATGTGTATGTGGCGCAACTTATTGTATCGCCACCATTATCACCACCAGGGTTAGTCACTGAATTGTCTACACTATTATCAACTGTTGTAGGTGTAACGTTAATATCTCCACCACCACAACCAGCCAGTGTTATTGCTGTAGCCACTAAGCTGATTTTGAATAAGCCAGATAATTTCATTGTTCACTCCGTAAAAGTATTTAATTATTGTGTTAGCGCTTTAAGTAATAACTTAAGTCACTTTAAGGCACGATACTCATGCATTAAGGTCACTTGAGTTATCGAATACGAAGTACAATACGGGAGTGATATGACAATGAAGTTACACTTTAATAAACATAAAATGACAATGTTAATTAATTAAAAATCAATTGGTTGCTTTTAAAAGGCAAGTAAAAAACCACACTAACCGAATGTTAGTGTGGTTTGAGTAGTGCAATTATGAAATGGTTTTTAGTGCGTCAATTAAGAGCTAATAATCACACTATAAAAATTAAAGCAGTGCTGTTTTTAATGTTTGCGCATGCACTTTTTCGCGTTTTACATATTTGATCCATTGCTGGGCTAAACGTTGCGATTTTTTGTGCTTTTCAGCTTGTTCAAACGCAAGAATAGACGCATCAAAATTTTGTAAATTGTATTGTGCCATTCCCAAAGCAACAAACGCATTTGATTCAAAATCAAGGCCGCCTTTATCCAGTGCCATTCGCGCTGCATCGGCAGCTTCGTCATACTGCTCTGTATTTACATACACTTCAGCCAAGCGCTGATCGTATTTACCATGCTCTGAGCGCTCTGCAGCTTTGGTAAAGTAACTAATCGACTTAGCATCTTCTTTAGCTTGTACCATGGCCTCGGCTACAAAGGCATAATTTTTAGCTGTTGGTTCAGCAATGCCCTGCTCTATTGCCTTACTCATTACACTGGCTGCTTTATAAGCAAGCTGATTATATAAATATACCTGTGCAAGCTGTCTTAGGTCAGATTTAGAGGTTAAAAATCCTTGCTGGTAAGCCGCTTCTAAAACACTAAGCTGCTGTTTTTCTTGCCCAGTTTCACCGTACATACCGGCTAATTGCACCCAGTACTCAGGTTTGTTGTATAGCTTTACCATACGCTCAAGTACGCTGACTACTTTATCCGTTTGGTTAAGTGAGTAATACATAGCACGTTGCAGTACCAGCCAGTTTTCTTTTGGTACTTTGCCTTCGCTATCACTTAAGTTAATGGCTTGGGTAATGTAACTCAGGCCTTGCTCATAGTCTTTTAATTGATAGTAGGTTTGCGCTCTTAATAAATAATAGGCGTCGGTTTTAGGCTTAGTATTAATGGCATCCCATTTATCTAAAAATGCAATCACCTTTTTATAGTCACTGTTAGCCATAGCAAGCTGAGCAAGGCTAAATGTCGTGCTCAAACGAAGCGTTTCTGGAATGCCATCTTCGCCAATCACTTTTTCAAATGAAGCAATCGCTTTTACAAGGTCGTTTTCATTGTAATAAATAAACCCATAAAAGTTATGCATCATCGCAATTTCATAAGAATTCATACTTGATGAGCGCGCTTGTATGCTGTCAAGCGCAGCCAAGCCCGCTTTACTGTCGCCATCATCCGCAAGTTTTTGGGCGCGAGCTAATTGGCTGTATACTTTTTCACGCAGTGCGGGTACTCGTGTTGTTTTTTGCTGTTCAGCGGCCTGTACTGTCGCCAAATTTACACCCGGAAGTACACTTAATGCACTTGGTGTAACAACACTGGCACTGATTGCAACAGTGCACAATATACTCAGCTTTAATAGCTTGGTTGTTAGTTTTAATTTCATAATTGCCTCACGTTCACTCTTTGCTTACTTAACAGAATTAACCATTAATTTGGAAAGAAATTTTATTTTGCACACCGGCTACTTCAACGGCTTCACCATTAACCACGCGCGGTTTATATTTAAATTTAAGGGCTGCATCCATCGCTGCTCTGTCAAACAATGACTCTGGCTCGGCTTTAATAACTTGTGGCTCTTTCACTGTGCCTTGCTTGGTCACTGTAAATTCAACAATGACATAGCCTTCAATACCACGCGATAACGCACGTCTTGGGTATACCGGTGCCACTTTTACTATGGGTAAATACTCACCGTCACTGGTTTCTAACGCTAATCCACCCGCTAGATTTACATCAGCATCAACATTGGCAGCAAAATCAAAGTTGTTGCTAGCAGCGTTGTTATCGCTACTTTGCATTTGTGGCGATTCCATTGGCGGTGGTGGCTCTTTAGGTGTTGGTGGCTTTTGTGGTTTACGCTCCTTTTTTTGTACCGTTTCTTCTTTTTTCAAACGGACAAAATCCAACACATTCCCTTTTGCAGGCTCCGTCATGGCGCCCTCGCCACCGGTGATCAATGCCTGCATACCTAAAAACAGCATAAAGGTCACCACACCCGCTATAATTAACGCAAGTACATAACGCATCACTCGTTACCCTTCTTGAGCCGCTATTGAAACATCAAATACACCCGCTGCACGCGAGGCATCCATCACTTTTATCAAGGTTTCTGTAGTGGCTTTTTTATCGGCCTGAATAACCACACTGCCTTGTGGATTTTCAGCTTTTAAGCGTTCAATGTTAGCTTGTACAGCACGTACATCAATTTGACGTTTATTGATCCAAATTTCGCCTTGATCTGAAATAGCCACTAATATGTTAGCGCGTTCTTTTTTTACAGCAGTTGCCGCTTCAGGGCGGTTTACATCAATACCGGCTTCTTTTACAAACGAGGCTGTAACAATAAAGAAAATAAGCATAATAAATACAACATCCAGCATAGGAGTCATGTTTATTTCTTCTGCTTCATCTTCTTGGAATAAATTACCTAATGGGGCTCTCATTTTACTTCTCCTAGAATAAGCGGTGATTATGTTCACCGCTTTTCAATAATTATTTAGTGGTCCAACACCATAGTGTCTTGCAACAATTCAACTTCACGCTTTGCTTTACGCTGTAAATAGGTTGAGGCAAACACCCCAGATAACGCACCGACCATACCTGCCATAGTGGGTATGGTTGCTTTTGACACACCCGACGCCATAGAGCGTGCGCTGCCTGTACCTGTAATAGCCATTACATCGAAGACTTCTATCATCCCTGTAACTGTGCCGAGTAAACCTAATAGTGGACACAGCGCCACCATCACATTAATCAGTGGTAAGTTTGCGTTTAATCGCATACTGGCGCGTGACACCATGGCCTGGCGTATTTGCTCTGCATTCCAGCTGTTGCGTTCACTACGAGTTTTCCACGTATTTTTAACGTCTTTTTTGTAGTAACGATAGCCATTAAAAAAGTACATAAATCGCTCGAGTATCAATAACCACATCGCGAAAATTAACACGGCAATGACCAAGAGCACTTGGCCACCCGTGTCGAGAAAATCACGGATAGCATTGATTGAATCAATCAATAGCACCATGGTTTAAGCTCCTTTCTCGCTTCGCTCGGCAATAATACCTGCACTTTGTTCTTGTAAAATAAGCAGTAAGCCTTTTGAGCGAGTATTCAATAAGGTGTATAAAAACACCGTTGGAATGGCAACAACAAGGCCTAATACCGTAGTAACCAGGGCTTGCGAAATACCGCCTGCCATTAGTTTAGGGTCGCCAGTGCCGAATAAAGTAATTGCTTGGAAGGTATTGATCATCCCAGTTACCGTACCGAGTAAGCCCAGCAATGGCGCTACCACAGAGATAATTTTAATAAGCGTTAAATTACGGGTGATTTTTGGCATTTCGCGTAAAATGGCTTCGCTTAACTTAAGTTCAAGCGTGTCGTACGCCACATTAGGGTATTGATCTTTCACTTTCATGACGCGCCCTAGCGGGTTATCATCACGGGCTGTATCGTCTTTTAATTGACGACGGATTTTTCCACCCATCAGCAGGAGCGATACAAAACGCTCTAACGCAATTAATAACGCTAATAAGCCAACGCCTAAAATAACGTAACCAACTGCACCACCTTGATGAACTTGCTCGCTGGTATCAGGGGCTTGTACTAACAAACCTAAAATTGAACCACCAGTTGGGTCAAGCGCAAACGGCACCACACCGGTGTTTGCTTGCTGCAAATCAGCCGCAGTCGCAGTAAAGCGGCTACTTGGTTGGCGAGTAAGCTGGCTAATAGTATTGGTAGAAGGCGTATACTCTAGGTACTGACCGTCACTAATAAGGTTAAATGCACCCACACGTACCACTTCTTTTTGTACTTTATTGCCACCGTCAACAATTACATCAGTATTGAAGCGGCTTACTTTTCCTTGTTCGGTCATTTCGCGTTGTAGCTCAAACCAAACCTTTTCGATATCTTCAATAGACGCAAGCTTTGAGGTAGAACCCATTTTTTGCGCCAATTCGTCCATAAAAGTACTACGCCCAGGTAACTGAGCCGATACCACCGAGGTTGCAAACTTATTACTAGAATCTCCAGCAACTTGTTGTAGCACACCAAATAGCTCTTTTAATGAACCCATACGCTTTGATAAAGTATCGGTCAGGTTAGCCAATTTAATTTCGTTTTCTTCAAACTGCGTTTCTAAACGCTCTGACTCGCTAAGCATTTGGTTTCGTTTAGCTTGGGTGTTTTTAAGCATTTGCACTTGTTCATTTTGACGTGCTGAAAATTCTTGTTCGCGTTGTTTATTTTGTTCTGATTGCGCTGATTTACCCTGCTCTAACGTTTTTAATAAGGCATCTAAGTTCATTGGTTCAGCGGCACACATCGCACCTGAAAAACCTAAGCTGGCTGCAAACACGGCCATTTTTGTCATTTTTGTTAATAATTTCATGGTAAACCTCTTATTCTGCAGCATGAATTGGCAGTGTTAACATATCTGGGGCTAGTTGTTTGCGAGCAATGCGAAGCCCTTTATTAATTTGGCTAATGGTTGAATCAGGCAGTGCAACAAAAGACTGTGATTTTTGATCCCAACTACCTGCTTGTTTACCGTCGCGGGTAAGGTAAATTAGCTCTAAACGTCCAATGCGCAGAAAGTCGACTTCGCGTTCTTTATTATCCACATCAAGCAATGCGGTATACGCTTCAATAGTGCGTCCGTAGTCAACCTCAACTTGATAAGCCTCTAAAACACGACGAAATTTTTCACTTGATGAAATATCAGCGCGTTCCATCATTGCATTTAATGATTCAAGGCGCTGCTTACGCTCTTGCTTTAAAAACGGCACATCTAAGGCAACAAACTGTTCAAGCCCGGTGATCATACGAAGCATTAAAGGGGTTATTTGGCGTTCAATTATCGATACTTGATCCATCGATAAATTAATCGACTCCATCTCTTCTATTTGATTATTTAACTGTTTGGTAAGCTGTGCGTTATAAACGGCTAGGCCATCTATTTCTTTATTTAGGGTTTTAAATTGCTGTAAACGCCCTTGCATTGAATCTGCAATCTTGTCTATTTTTGTTTGTGATTGCGCAGCTAAATTATTAATTTCGCTGCTTTTATCAATTACCGTGTTTAAATCATTGGCGTGGACTGCTGCACTTGCGGCTACAATACCAGCTAAAATTAATGGTTTAACGCCTTTCATCGTATACACCTTTGCTCGTTAATTAGCGGATTTGCTAGTGTTTATTAATCGCTTTAGCTCGTTTATAAAAAACAATTTAAAGCGAGATAGTTTCAATGAGCGAAAGTGTATAGATTAAAAATGACAAGCGTGTTGCGTAAAAAAGTCGCTTTTATGACAACGGTAATAAATTAGCCTTATTGGCCTATTTTACAATTCAGGGATGAAAATAGTGGGATTAAGTTTACAAGTAAGATTGTATTTCAATCAGGGTTTGTCGCCAATCTGTGTAGTTAATAGCAATAGGGTAAGCGCGATTGTTATGTATTAATACTAACGACGGAAAACCTTGAATAGGTAAACTGCGAACATAATTAAGCTCATCATCAAAGCGACGCTTAAGCTCATTAGAGTGAAGTAACTGTGCAAATAAACGGGCGTCTAAACCAATTTTTTCGCTTAGTTTAATTAAAACCGCTTCATCCGATGGGTTTTGTGCCTGTAAATAATATGCCTGCTGTATTGCCGCTATCATCTGTGGTTCTTTGTTGAAGCTGCGAGCAATTAAAGCGGCCCTGCAAGAGGGATAGGTAGAACGGCGAGGTTGGCAGTCTCGCCAAAAATCAAAATTAAACTCTGTGCCTAACTGGCTGCTAATTTTTTGCCATATGGCTTGTAGTTGCAACTGCATATCCTGACTCATTGGCAAGTCAGTATCTGCAGCTAAACCACCCACTCTGTACTCAATGGGAAGTTTGTTTGCTAAGGCAGCCTCAAGCGCATGCCAAGTCGGTGCATAACCCCAGCACCAGCTACACATAGGGTCGTGTACATATATTAATTTACTCTGAGGCGTGTTGATCATGTACAGATACCACCTTATTTCTACCTTGCGCCTTAGCGCTGTATAAATACTGATCCGCTTGCTTTAACGCATTATTATAATCATCTACACTGTTAGCCTGAGCAATACCCATACTACACGTTAATGATACTCGCTGATGTTTGTCGGTTAGCATCACATGGTTTTGCACACATTCTCTAAAACGGTTGGCCAAAATGCTGGCCTCAAGGGTTGTTTGTTGCGGTAAAATAACCACAAACTCTTCGCCGCCATAACGTGCTTTAAGCGCTGTTGCAGGAAACTGAGACTCTAATAACTTAGTAAATTCAATTAAAACCGTATCACCAAAATCATGCCCGTAGCTGTCGTTTAATTGTTTAAACTTATCTAAATCAATGAGTAAAATAGACAGCGGCAAATAATGTTCTGGCCTTGAAGCTGCTAGCTTTAAAAAATGTGAGGTAATAAAGCGACGATTAGGCGCCCCGGTAAGCTGATCGGTATGAGCATGCTGTTTTTGCTCTAAGGTGATATCAGCAATTGCTAAATGACTGCGGTGACGAAAATATTCACCTATAAACGAAAACACTAACACCAGCGAAAATGCAGCAACAAAACGGGTCTTTTCTACCGCGCCATAAATAACTTGCCCCATATCAGGGCCATACAACATAACAATACAGCTCAATAACATGGCACTGCTTAACCAGGCGCCAAACTTCACACCCAGTATGGCAAATGCAGCAACGGGATAAAACATTAGCCAATATAAAGCAGTGTTTTCTTTACCGCCGGTGTATACCAAAGCTAAGCACATCACAAATACAATCACTAAAGTGATGAGGGCGATTGCATCAATCTGCTTTGTTTTCATAAAATAAATAATACACCCTACAATCGTTACGTTAACCACAATTAACGCAATAGTAAGGATTGGTGCATACACGTGATGATTGGCAATTACTAAATAGGTAATTAACACCAAGGCAATCGCTATCATGGTAAATAACGAAAATACTTGGCGTTGTTTATCAAAGCTATAAACGCTGTCAATATTGATTAAATTGAGCCAGCTTGGCTTATTTATTTTTGTTTTACTGATCATACTTTGAATTTTTTAACCATGCGCTCTAAGTCACTAAATTGATGCTTAAGTTTGGTACACTCTTCCAAAGTAAGATTTAGGTTTGATTGGCCTTGAATCGATAAGTCGCTGATAACGTGAATATCGCTATGTAATGACTTAACCACTTGATTTTGCTCATCCGTAGCATTAGCGACACTATGATTGGCGTCGGTTATTTGCTTTATCGCGCTGATTATTTGTTTCATTACTTCGCCAACCGCATCCGCTTGCTGAACACTTTTTTCACTTTCTTCTAAACTGGTTTTCATAAGCTCAACGGCAGAGCTTGAACCTTTTTGTAATTCAATGACGGTGTTTTCTATTTCTTGGGTTGATTGCTGAGTACGCTTTGCTAGTTGCCTTACTTCATCGGCAACAACCGCAAATCCTCTTCCCGCTTCACCAGCACGAGCCGCTTCTATCGCCGCATTTAAAGCCAGCAAATTGGTTTGCTCACTCACCCCTTTTATTACTGCCAGTACATTTCCTATATTAGCGGTATGCAAGTCTAAACTATTTATGGTTTCTTGCGCTTGCTCTATATTTTGTGACAGTTGATGAATACTTGAAACGTTGTTTGTGAGGGTCTGTTGATTCTTAGCACAGTATTGATCTGCATCTTTGGCAAGCGTCGAGGCATTGTTGGCACTGGTTGAAATTTCTGTTGAGGTAGCTGAAAACTGATTAATTGCCGACGCCACACTGTTGGTGCGCTCACTTTGGTCGTCATACTTAGTTAATGTTGAGTCTGTCTGCGTAACCAAATTAGCAACTGCCGTTTCCAGTAACTGCGTTGAAGATTTAACCTGAATTATTGAATTTTGGATTTTTTCTATAAAAATATTAAACGAATTGCTCAATTGACCAAATTCGTCATCGTTTTCAACGCTTAACCGACAGGTTAAATCGCCCTCACCCTGCGCTATGTCTCTAATGGCATCATTGAGACGATACATAGGGCGCATCAAATAACGCAGTAAAAATTCCAGTGACGCAACAATTACTAAAATACCAATAATTAAAAATACAATTGCCTTTTGCCCAAACGAAGAAACACTTGAATACGCTTTATCTTTATTGACTACTACACCTAGATACCAATCAACGTTTTCAATACCACGAATTTTAGTAAAGGATACCAGCGAGGTTTCACCTGCTACTTGATACTCGGTGAATTCTCTTGCTAACGGTGCATTTTTACCAATTAAGTCAGCGACTGTTTTTGAATTTAATTTACTATCAGGATGACTTAATATTTGCCCTTTATTATCAAGTAAAAAACCATAACCGAGTCCTAAAAAATCAATATCTCCAATAATGTCAGCGATGGTTTGCATATCAATATCTGCCCCCGCAACCCCTTTAAATTGGCCATTACTATTAATAGGGGCAACGGCAGAAATTGTCAGTTCGTTGGTCGTTACATCAATATAAGGCGTTGTAAAAGCCGTTGTTGTTTTATTTTCTACTAATTTATACCAAGGGCGACTTGTCGCATCAAAATCGCTGGGGAGTACAACACTTTGATCATTTAAAATAAATGTCCCCGATGATTTACCTATATAGGTATTTTTAAAATCTCCCGCAAGCTCAGCGGTATTTAATTGCGAAAGCGTTAAAGACTTGGCATCGTCATCTTGGTATGTTTTTGCGATAGAGATCACAATCGCTAATTTATTATTTAGCCAGCTTGCAATATTTTTAGAGACAGACTCAGAGTTTTGCTCTAGTACCAGCGATAACTGCTCTTGAGTTTGATGCCGCATTGAAAAATAATTATTTATGGTGAAAACACCTAACACTAAAACTAACACTAATGATGCAGCAATGGTGATTTTGGAGGTGAATTTAAGCGAGCTAAACATAAGTACCTTTAGTATTAATCATTATTATCAGTGTCTTTTTTAACAAATTTTTAACTGAATGTCTTAGCAAATATGATTTCAATGAAATTAAAGAACAAAAATAATAATAAATAACTAGTTCTTTCAAGGATGACTTTGCCACAGTGCGTTTAATTTTTAGACTAGCAGAGCTAGATAAATAAGTGTTTAAAAGCACTATGGGGATAAATTTTATCCCCATAGTAACGCTTTATCTAAATTATTCATCTTGTTGGCACTGGCTTGTGATCGGTAATTGCCTAAGCACTTTCATCTGTGGATCAACAATAATATGATCAACAGGTTTAGCTTTAATGGTAATGACTCCTTCAATTGGTATATAAACTTGAAGCTGGCCATTGATTGAAATGGGTATTGGCACTTTAAAAGGTGTCGCATCTTTTTCACTTTTGCTCCAATATAAATTGGCCACGTTATTTTGACGTTCTATGGTTAGTGTGGGCAATGCAGCTTGTTTTAAATACACATCAAATAGCCAGTTATAGTCTTTTTTTGTAATGTGATTAACAATATCAATAAACTGCTGCGTGTTGCTTGCCAAAATAACTCATCACCAATTAACCAACGCAAAGTGTGTAATGTCCAGCCTCCTTTACCATAAATATCTGAGTTAAAGGCTTCTTTTGAGCTTAATTCACCCTCTTTTACAATAGGTTGGCAGTTTTTAATCCCTAAATAGGCTTTATACATTGCATGGTTATAAGCGGCCTCACCAAAGGTATATAAACTGTAAGTCGGTTGCATGTAAAAGCCAAAACCTTCATGTAACCACGCATCATTCAATTGCTCATAAGTCATTAAATTACCAAACCACTCATGCGCTAATTCATGCTGAATAAGCCAATCATAACTACTAGGGTCGCGAGTATACCCTTTGCCATAAGCATTTATCGTTTGATGCTCCATGCCTAAATGAGGCGTTTCTAAAAAGCCAAGTTTTTGTTGCCCCCATGGAAATGGACCTAACACAGATTCAAAAAATGCCATTTGTTGATAAACATCGTTGCTGAGCAAATTACTGGCTTTTTGCCTATTTTCAGGTAACACCCAAAATTCCACAAGAATGTCAGTACCATTTATACTGGTATATTGCTGTTGAATGCGCTCAAATGGGCCAATATTCAGCGCAATGTTGTAATCACTCGCAGGCTCAGATAAAAACCAATCAAACTCGGTAGTCTTGTTTTGTAATACAGTTACATTTTTTAGTACCCCGTTACTGGCAACATGCAATCCAGTGGGTACCGTTACCCGTATACGCATACTATCGGCTTTGTCACTAAAGTGATCTTTACAAGGCCAAAATAAATCACAGCCCTCACCTTGTACTGCTGTCGCTATCCAAGGTTTACCATCGTTTGTTTCACTAAATACAAAACCACCACTCCATGGAGGATTAAGCGCAATATGTGGCTTGCCTGAAAGTTAATAGCAACTTCAACCACTTCTCCCGGGTACTTTTTCTCATATAAGTTAATCGTAACCACACCACGAGAATGGATAAATTCAGCTTTCTTATCAGCCACTGTTACTGTGTTTATACTAAAGCGACTGTCGAGTTTTAGTTCAATTTGCTGAGTTTCTTTAATGACCCGAAATACTGTTTTCCCTGTGTCGGCTATCTGCTTTTCTTCTAGAAAAACGGCTAACTTAAGATCATAGAAAATAACATCGGTTGATTGAGCCACGCTAGATAATGGTTGACCAGTATTAGCAACGAGGGGATCTAATTTTGCAGGTTTGCTGGTGCAGACACTGAGTATATATCAATGTAACAACCAAGTAACACCTAATCACATGGTGCAAGAACAACATAAATAATAAGCTCTTATAATTATAATTTTTTAATATAATTACATAGTTTTACGTTTATAGTGTTTAAAAATACGAATTGCTTATTTTTTAAGTTAACTAGTTACTTTATTTTACATTTAGCAAGGGATAAACCTTAAACAGCAAATATGTTTAAGGTTGTTTTTGCCATTTCATTTTATTATTGGTATCGCGTGAAGTGATAATGGTTTCATCACTACTTTGAATACCGCCAAGCTTGGCGAGTCGGTCATAAAGAACAACATTACAGGTTGCTGCTAAATTCATACAGCCTATGGTTGGAATATAAACAACTTCATCACACCACTTTAAAACGTCTTTTGGCACTGAACCATCCTCTGGGCCGAAAACATAAAATGCGTTCTCAGGGTGGGTAAACTCAGGCAAGGGAGTCGCCCCTTCTATTAGCTCTATCACCACCACTTTAGCACCTTCAGGTTTACTTGATGCTAAATTATCAGTGGCGGTTAATGGAATACGTTGCACTACATTTTTAGTATCGGTATGAAATTTCTGTGCGTTTAAATAACGGTTGCCAGTAAAAAAAACCTGCTGTGCGTCATAACAGCCTGCGGCGCGTAATACGCCCCCCACGTTGGTCGGGCTTTTTGGATTAATTAAACCAATACTTGCTTGTAATTTACTCATTAGTTGCAATCCTTGGTTGGCCACTCGGCTATATACAAATCAAAATCTTCTAGCTTTACGTCACAGTCTTTTACGGTTTTATCTTTAACAGAAATGTTTAGCTCGTGCATTTTAGTTTTTTCGCCGTTATTAAGTAACGGATGCCACGTTGCTAATCCACGTCCTTCGTGAAGTCGGCGATAGCTACAGCTTTGCGGCATAAAGAAAATGTCTTTGAGGTTTTCTTTGGTAAGCTTAACGCAAGAAGGCACTAAGGTTTGGCGGTTTTCGTATTCACTACAACCACAGGTTGCGTTATTAAGGTATTGGCAAACAATATTGGTAAATATAAGTTGCTCACCTTCTCTTAGCTGATCAGTGGCGGTAAAGTCATCTTCGTCTTCGCTGTCAATAAAGGTGTTTAAGCAACACTTTCCGCATCCGTCACAAATGGCTTCCCATTCTTGCTGGTTCATTTCATTGAGACTTTTGCTAAGCCAAAATTGGGTTTTTGCTAATTGTTGATCAAACATGGTGTTCTCGCGCCTTTTAAGAGCGCGCATTCTAACGTATTGCAGCAAAGCGCGCAAAGCCAATCCCTGTTCAAATAATGACTTTGCGCGATTATGTTACTGCTGAGATTTAACCCAACGTTTAATTTTTTGCTCTAAGATAGGCATAGGCAATGCGCCATCTATTAATATTTGCGTATGAAAGGCTTTAATATCAAATTGCTCGCCTAACTGCTGGTGGGCGTAATCTCTAAGCTCTTTAATTTTAAACTCACCCAATTTGTACGATAATGCTTGCCCAGGCCATGCAATATAACGTTCCACTTCAGCAATTACATCGCTTTTTGCCATTGAAGAGTTAGCTAACATGTAGTCAATGCCTTGTTGACGTGTCCACCCTTTGGCATGAAAACCTGTATCAAGCACTAAACGCATAGCTCTTAGCTGCTCATCGTTAAGACGCCCGTACCACATATACGGGTCGGTAAATAAGCCAAGCTCTTTGCCAAGACTCTCTGCGTATAATGCCCAGCCCTCAGCAAACACAGTGTAGCCGCCAAATTTACGAAAATCGGGCAGGCTTTCTACTTCTTGTTGCAGTGCAATTTGAAAGTGATGACCAGGTGCTGCTTCATGAATAGATAGCGTTTCAAGTAAAAATTTAGGCTGCGCTTTTAAGTTGTAAGCATTAATGTAAAAGATACCCGGACGAGAACCATCTGGTGCAGGCCCTGCATAAGATGCCCCCGCTGCCGATTGGGCACGATACGCTTCTACTGCTTTAACAATGTAAGGGGCTATAGGCTCAATATTAAATAATCGCGGTAAGCGCGCATCTATTTTTAGTTTAATATCTTCATAGGCGGCAATTAACTCATCGGCTGTTTTATAATAAAACTCATCTGAGTCACGTAAATGATCAAAAAACGATGCTAAATCACCTTCAAATCCCACGGTGTTTTTAACCGTTTTCATTTCACTTAAAATTCGAGCCACTTCACTTAAGCCAATGTCATGAATTTCATCTGCTGATAAACTCAACGTGGTGTTTTTCTTGATTTGATATTCGTACCACGCTTTACCATTAGGTAAATCAGCATAACCAACAGAATCGCGAGCATGAGGAATATAGTCGTTGAGTAAAAACTCACTCATACGCTGATAAGCGGGCACTAATTTATCTAAAATAAGCGTTTTATACTGCTCAGTGAGTTGCTGTTTTTGTGCATTAGAAAATGAGTCGGGCATGGCCTTTATTGGTGAATAAAATAATGAATCTTCTGCGTTAGTTACTACGTGCACTTTAAACTGAGGCAATAATTTTTTAGCCAACGGCATAGGCAATACTACACCTTGTTTAACACCTTGCGCCATTGATTGTTCAACACTGGCTAACCATTTCACAAAACCATCAGCACGTTTAATAAATTGCTCATAGTCGGCAACAGTATTAAAGGGCTGTGCACTTTGCCCTGAACCAAATCCAGCAAAAGTATTATGTGCTCCCGACATTTGGTTAATCGGTAACAAATAATCTTTATATTGCATCCCCTCAAGCTTTAGGGCTAAATCTCGCGATAATACTTCAAAGTTAAGTAGCGCCTGCCCTGTTAATTGTGATTCATCGATTAGCGTTAAACGTTGTTGATATTTTTTATAAAAAGCAGTTTTTTTATCACGATTAGCCTGCGATATCACCGGCAAAAATTGATCATCGAATTCATGGCGACCGTTATAAGTGGCGCTTAAGGGATTAAAGGTTAATGACTCATCGTAGTACTGGGCAACGAGCACATCCAACTGTTGCTCGGCTGATAACTCGCTTATTACAGGCGCGACCGGCTGATTTGTGTTTAATTGTGAGCTGGTGCTCATACAACCACTTAAGGCAAACATAACGCTACTGGCAACCAGTGCTATTTTAATAACTTTCATAAAGATCCTTGTTAGTTTTTACCCGCTAATTATGCGGTTTTAAATGGCTTAAATAAAGTAATTACGGTGAGTGGGATTCGTCGCTAGATAATTTACTCAATAGCTAATGATTGCTACATTCAGGTAAATTTAAATAATTAAATAATAAAAATGATCAAAATAAAAAAACATTTACTAACTACATCAATCGCATTACTGAGCTTAACCAGCGCAAGTACACTGGCAACCACCTATATATCGGCCAAAGCTTTGCTTGATGTAAAAACTGGAGAGCTAAAAGCTAATCCGTTAATCGCGATTGACGAGGGTGTAATAAGCCAAATTCAATTTAATAAAAAGCCAACGCTTACCAGTAATGATGAACTGATTAACCTACCTGAACTCACCTTAATGCCGGGGTTGATGGATATGCATGTGCATTTAACCAGCGATCCAACCGTTTCGCGCAGTGAACGTATAGGCCAATCAGTACCCCGTATGGCTATTAAAGCCAGTTACTTTGCTAAAAAAACATTAGAAGCCGGCTTTACCACAGTGCGTAACCTAGGTGCAGAAGGCTTTAGTGTTATTGCGGTTCGCGACGGCATTAATGCAGGTGATATTATTGGCCCTCGCATCTGGGCTGCAGGCCCTTCTTTGGGGATTACTGGCGGACACTGTGACAATAATCGTTTGCCTCCAGAAATGAAGTATACCGCCTCGGGGGTTGCTGATGGCCCATGGGCTGTTCGCATTAAAGTACGTGAAAATATTAAATATGGCGCTAATGCAATTAAATTATGTGCAACTGGTGGGGTATTTTCTAAAGGCACAAAGGTGGGCATACAACAATACGCATTTGAAGAAATGAAAGCCATTGTGGATGAAGCGCACATGCGAGAATTGCCTGTTGCGGCTCACGCACACGGCACTAACGGCATTAAAACAGCCATTAAAGCCGGTGTAGACAGCGTAGAGCATGCTAGCTTTTTAGACGATGAAGCGATTGAGCTTGCTATAAAGCACGGTACTTGGCTCTCTATGGATATTTACAATACCGAGTATACACTGAGCTTTGGTGAGCAAAATGGGGTAGATGAAGAGAACCTAAATAAAGAACGTCTTGTTTCTAAAAAGCAAAGAGACAGCTTTAAACGCGCCGTTGAAGCTGGGGTTAACATGGTATTTGGTACAGATGCGGCTATTTATCCACATGGTGATAATGCGAAACAGTTCTCGCGAATGGTTGAATTTGGTATGAGTGAATTACAAGCTATTCAAGCCGCGACAATTAATAGTGCTAAATTACTAAAGGCAGATTCACAACTGGGGCAAATTAAAACTGGTTTTGCTGCTGATATTATAGCGGTGAGTGCTAACCCACTTAAAAATATTTCTACACTAGAGCGTATTCCTTTTGTAATGAAAGCCGGTGTCGTTTACAAGCAGTAAACCCAAAACATCTTTATAAGGTTGAGCTTAGCTCAACCTTAACAATTTTTTAGCTAATGTAGTTAAACTGCCCATTTAATCATCAATACTTTTTTAGATTCTCTCTTAGTAAAGCCAACTAGCGACTGCAATACCCCGTTAATATTTTTAAATGTGATTGTTTTTAAATCATATTGTATAACTATCAAGCAAACACACCTATTAAAGTAAAAAAGTTTGAACTTTTTATTTTATTTTAAAATGATAACCATTATCATTCACGCAAATTAACAAATGCGAATGGTTATCACTCTATGAAAAGGTTTCAATACTCACTACTCACACTCGCGTGCTTAAACGCGCACTTGGCATTGGCAAACGAGTCACAAGTTAATTCCGATATTGAACGTATCAGTGTTTACGAGCAACAAAACCGAGTGGTAATGAGCTCAGGTTTGGCTACTAAATCTGATATGTCACTAATGGAAACCCCTGCACCCGTGGTCATTGTTGATAAAGCGCTTATTGCATCGCAAGGTATTGATAGTTTACAAGATGTGATCCGTAATGTAAGTGGTTTAACGCAAGCCGGTAACAACTATGGCATTGGTGATAATTTAGTAATTCGTGGTTTAGGTGCTAATTATACGTATGATGGCATGTACGGTGGCGCAGGATTAGGCAATACATTTAACCCAACGCGCTCTTTAACTAATGTTGAATCAATTGAAGTATTAAAAGGCCCAGCAACTGGTTTATACGGCATGGGCAGTGCTGGTGGGGTGATCAATCTTATTGAAAAAAAGCCGCAGTTTAACGAGCAACATACCTTAGAAATGGATATTGGTCAGTGGGATAGTTATTCACTGGCGCTCGATAGCACCAATGCAATAACAGACGACTTAGCTTATCGAGTCATGGCAAAAACCGCCTCTAGCGATGGCTTTCGTGATTTAAAAGAACAACGTGATGAAATTTATTCGTCTTTAAAATATGTTCTAAATGATCAACATGCGTTTGTGTTATCCGGAGCCTATATCAAGGACGCCATTGCTGTAGATTCTATCGGCCACCCTATTCGTATTTTTAACAGTGAATCGGTTAATGGTTTAACTGCAGATGAAGTATCAGGCGCCGAATTAGTGAATGACCCTACAGCAAGTGGCTTACAATTGAGTGAAGCACAACGAAATGAACTAGCTAACTCTTTGGCAAGCAATGATGGTTTAACACCCTTTAACTTTGGCACCAATGGCATAATATCACCGATGGCAAAGGATAACGAAGGTGAAGAGCTGCGTTTTAAATTAGCCCATAATTATTACATTAATGATGATTTATTTGTTAATCAACAACTACAGTACCGTAATTACACCTCAAGTTTTGCCCGTCAAACAGGTGCTTACAACTACGTTTACTGGAAACGTAACGGCGTGATCAACCAAGACCCACGCGCACCGCTAGTTGTTGATGACGTGTTATACCCTTTTGCAGCCAGACGCCAAGAGTACCGCCAAGTAGAAGCGGATGAAAAATCATGGCAGTACTTTTTAGATTTACGTTATGACTTTATGCTCGGTAACATAGAAAACGAATTACTGGTTAACGCTAACTATGAAGATCGTGATATTCGTTTTAAACAATATTCTATTTACGATGCCGATAAGGTCATTAAAAACAAAGCCGGTGAGGTAATTTATCAAGGCGCACTGCCGTATATTTTTGATATGCGTCAGCCAAATTGGCCTACAGGTAAATTTAATGATTACGATCCGCTTAAAACCAGTGATTATAATAAAAAAGTACAAGCATGGGGTTTAGGCCTTCAGCATGTTGCCTACATTAACGATAAAATCACCACCCGTATTGGGATTGCTCATAACCGTATAAAACAAAGTTACGAGCATTTTGGTGTTGACCCACGTTATAGTCAAAGCCGCGCAAACCCAACGCCAGAGGCAAACACTTCAGATAGCGGTTTAACGTACAATTTAGGAGCGACTTATCAATTAAGCACTGACATGGCTTTATTTTTAAATCACTCAAAAGGTCGTACTGCCTACAGTGTACTTGGATCTGTTGCTGGTAATGAAGCCGATAGAGAAGACTCAGAATCTGTTAGTAACGATTTAGGATTTCGTTTTAAAGCGTTTGATGACCAATTACTGGCTTCAATTGTAGTATTTGAAAGTGCACGTACTAATTTAGAATATGCCAACCCACTTTATGAAGCAGGCGTGTCTGCACCAAACGTAGTGGAGAGCTTCTTTGATGGTGAAGAACAAACCAAAGGCGTAGAAATTGACTTAAATGCGTATTTGAACGATCAATGGAAAGTTAACATCAACGGGGTTTATCAAGATGCTCGCGATAAGACTAACCCAAACAGCACAAGCTTTGATACTCGCCAAAAAGGCGTGCCTTATGTAACTGCTAGCTCATGGGTAACTTACTCTGCTGCATTATTTGAATTACCTCACGCAATAGATTTAAGCGCAGGCTTAACGTTTGTTGATAAGCGCAGTACTAACTCAAGTTCGTTCGGTATTGATAACGGCTACGTCCCCGCTTATACCGTGTATGATGCTGCAGTTAGCTATAAAGCAGACAACTGGCAAATGCAATTAAACATTAATAACCTGTTTAATAAAAAATACTATTCTAAAGCCATGTTTTTAGGCGGTATGCCAGGTGAGGAAAGAAATGCAAAGTTAAGCTTTAGTTATACGCTTTAACACAATGCGCACAAGCCAGGTTGGTTTGTGCGCACTATATTTTGGTATAGTTAGGTATAGTTAGATTGTAACAACTATACGGCCGTTAATTTCGCCTTTGAGCATATCATCGAAAATTTCATTAATATCTTCGAGTTTTTTCTCTTCAATGATAGCTTTTACTTTACCTTGTGCGGCAAATTCAAGGCATTCTTGCAGGTCTTTACGTGTACCTACAATAGAACCTACTACTGAAACACCATTTAGCACAGTATCAAAAATTGGCAATGGCATATCTTCTGGCGGTAAGCCAACTAATACGCATTTGCCCCCACGGCGAACACTTTTATACGCTTGTTCAAACCCAGGTTTTGATACTGCGGTACAAACAACAGCATGCGCGCCACCTACTTGCTCAAAAATAGCCTCACTAGGCACCACTTCTTTAAAATCAAGCGTAATATCGGCGCCTAACTCTTTAGCTAAGGCCATTTTTTCTTCACCTGTATCTACAGCAATAACATTAAAGCCCATTGCTTTTGCATATTGCACCGCTAAGTGACCTAAACCGCCCACACCAACAATAGCAACCCATTGACCCGGTTTTGCATCTGATACTTTTAATGCTTTATACGTTGTTACGCCGGCACAGAATAACGGTGCAGCTTCAGCAAAGCCTAATCCTTCCGGTATTTTGATGATGTAATCACCATGTGCTAAACAATATTCTGCATAACCACCATCAATTGAGTAACCGGTATTATGTTGCGATAAACACAGGGTTTCACGTCCATCTAAACAAAATTCACAATGGCCACAGGCGCTATACAACCAAGGTACACCCACTCGGTCGCCCACTTCTAAATGTTTAATATTACTGCCTAGTTTTTCTATTACACCCACGCCTTCGTGACCTGGTACCAATGGCATTTTTGGTTTTACCGGCCAATCACCATGACACGCATGTAAATCGGTGTGACATACACCACAAGCGGCTATTTTAACCAGCACATCGTTAGGACCTACCTCTGGGATTGGTAAATCGGTGATCGCCAACTTGCCTTTATATTCTGTATTTATTGCTGCTTTCATAGTCATTCCATCGTTTATAAAAAATTTATGCTATTTAACAAAGACGTTAAACAACAATGTCATGTTACATACCCGCAACATAACCTACTATAGATGCTTTAATATTAATCTATATCAATCATTAGTCGTAAAACGTGGTTTTTTATCCAAGCTAAACGCTTGCCATACTTAACCAGCGTGCTAGCATAGCTTTCATTTATTTTTGAAACTTGTAACAATGACATTATCAGAAAAAAACTTTGCCTTTGTAATGCATTGTGGCGAGATGGGCAGCCGCTGGGGATTTAATCGTACAATCGGCCAAATGTGCGGATTACTTATTATTACCAAAGATCCAATGACGGCAAACCAAATCGCAGATGCACTGAGTATTTCACGCGGTAACGTAAGTATGGGAATTAAAGAATTACAATCTTGGCAGCTGATCAAGGTAATGCATATCCCAGGAGATAGAAAAGAATACTATGCACCTGCAGGCGATATTTGGGATATGGCTAATCGCGTGTTTGAAGAACGTAAAAAGCGTGAAGTAGAACCTACGCTTAGCTTACTTAGAGATAACTTATTAGATGAAGCAAGTAACGACGATGAAATTTATGCACAAAAACAAATGGGCGAAATTCATAACTTACTTGAAACAGTGACTAAATGGTCGTCAGAGTTACAACGCTTAACCCCAGAGCAGCTCAACAAACTAATGAAGCTAGGTTCAGGCATTGGCAAAGTCATTGACCTCAAAGATAAAATATTCAAAAAAGAGCAATAACCATTAAAAAAAGCCGCAATGAGCGGCTTTTTAGTTATTCGCTTGAGCTTAAATTTTTGGGTAAGCAATTCTATCTGACAAATAACCTACGCTGGTAGCAAAGTAGTATGAACGATTCCAGTGCATAAATACTTTGTAGTTATCGTATGCTAAATACATGCGTCCATTTATATCATCCGGCATGACTAATGCTGCATCTACAGCAACCGTAGGTAAATCACTGCCATCAACACGACGAACACCTAATGCTTGCCAATCTGCTAAGGAGCGCTCTGATTTGTCCCAATACTCTAGCCATTGCTTTCGGGTTTTAGTACCGCGCTTTAATATATACTGCTTATCAAAGTCAGCGGGCAATTGTACCTGGCGACCCCAGGTTAAATTATCATTCCAACCCTCTTGCTTTAAGTAATTAGCAATTGAAGCAAACGCGTCTTCTTTGGTTGTCCAAATATCTTTGCGGCCATCGTTGTTGTAATCAACGGCGTAGGCATTAAATGAGGTTGGCATAAATTGGGTTTGACCCATAGCACCCGCCCAAGAGCCTTTAAATTTATCAAGCGTGATATGACCCGACTTTAATATATCCAGTGCTGCCCACAATTGGCGTTTGTATAACGCTTCACGACGTCCATCAAATGCTAAAGTTACTAAGGATGAAATAACATTGTGGCCGCCTTGAATAGCGCCAAAATTGCTTTCTAAACCCCAAATAGCCACAATAAAACGCGCTTGAACACCAAAGTCTTTTGCTACTTTTTCTAAGACTTCTTGGTTTTCTTTATACAATTTACGCGCACGATCTATTTTCCATTGCGGTACTCGTTTTGGTAAATACGTTTCCAGCGTTTCTTTTACTTCTGGCTGGTTTTTGTCTGCTGAAATGACTTTTTCTTTATAAGATGCAGTGGCAAATGCTTGCTCAATTAACTGAGTATCGTAGCCTTTTGCAATTGCCTCTTGCTTTAAATTAGTAAGATATTGTTGAAACTCAGCTTGTGTTTTTGCCATTACCGATGAGCTTAAACACACACCACACAATACAACCGCTAATTTTTTAATCACTATCTACTCCATTTTGTTTTCTTAATTGACTTAGCAAGTTTTCCTCAGGTGGCGGAATTTGTAAATAATAGCCTTGGTCGCTAAGCGACTGTTTTAAAGTGTCTAAATCCGCTACGCCTAATTGAGTTCGCTTCGCTAAGTTAATGATCATCACGTACTGAGGTTGACCAAACATGGTCATTAAAGGTTCCGGAACTTTACTAAAATCGTCTCTTTTTTCAATAAATAAGAAAGTATCTGCTTTTTTCTTACTTTTATATACCGCAGTTAGCATTATGGCCCTATAAAATCTTGCTTAACAGTGCTACACACTATAACATGGCAATAATAATAAGTTATAAAAATTAGTGTGGAAACTGTAATAAAAGCCTTGTTCAGCCTAGGTTTATATAAAGTTACATGCTAACTAGACAATCCAGTTGAGCATCTATGTCGGACCAAATTTTTGAGCTAAAAGGCAACCTTTTTACGTTATCAGTTTTGCATCTTTATAGTACTGATATTAACCTTTTAGCAGAACAACTGTATGTAAAAATTGCCCAAGCCCCAAAATTCTTTGAGGGTGCCCCTATCGTCGTCAATTTAATTGAAGTAAAAAACAGCGCAATCGACTTTGTTCACTTAAAATCGCTTATTGAACGCATGAGCTTTAATGCTGTGGGTGTATGTAATGGTTCGGATGAACAGCATAAACAGGCAAAAGCCGCAGGGTTGTCTGTTTTAAACTATTCTCAAGACGTTAGGAGCGAAGGCGCAAGAGTAGAGCCAAATACTTCGGTTGTAGAAAAAACCGTGTATTTACCAGCGCAAATTATTAATGGTGCGGTGCGCTCAGGCCAACAAGTTTACGCCAAAGACCGCGACTTGGTGGTGTTAGGCGCGGTAAGCCATGGCGCAGAAGTTATTGCCGATGGCAATGTACATATTTACGGAACCCTACGAGGGCGTGCAATTGCCGGTGCAAAAGGGCTCGAAAACGCATACATATTTTGTAATAAATTAGAAGCAGAACTCGTTTCAATCAATGGTAATTACTGGATCAGTGACTCACTGCAAGGTGAACACTGGGGTAACGCAGTTCAAATACAACAAAAAAATGAATCTTTAGAAATTTCAGCTTTGGTTAAAGGATAAATCTCATGGCAAAAATAATTGTCGTTACCTCGGGTAAAGGGGGTGTTGGTAAAACAACATCAAGCGCAGCAATTGGTACAGGCTTAGCATTAAAAGGCTACAAAACTGTTATCATCGATTTTGATATCGGCTTACGTAATTTAGACCTCATCATGGGTTGTGAACGTCGCGTAGTGTATGACTTTGTTAATGTGATCAATGGCGAAGCTAACCTTAATCAAGCACTCATAAAAGACAAACGTGTAGAAAAGTTATTTTTACTTCCTGCTTCACAAACTCGCGATAAAGACGCACTCACCCGTGATGGTGTTGAACGCGTATTGAACGAGTTAAAAGAAGACTTTGACTATATTGTTTGTGATTCTCCTGCAGGTATTGAAGCCGGAGCTATGATGGCGATGTACTTCGCTGATGAAGCTATAGTTACAACCAACCCTGAAGTCTCGTCAGTACGAGATTCGGATCGTATTCTAGGCATTTTACACAGTAAATCGAAACGTGCCGAAGAAGGTTTAGAAAACATTAAAGAGCATTTGCTAATAACACGCTATAATCCAGATCGTGTAACAAAAGGTGAAATGCTATCTGTTGAAGATATCCAGGACATCCTAGCCATCGACTTACTAGGTGTCATTCCTGAATCTCAAGCAGTGCTTAGTGCATCAAACTCTGGACAGCCGGTAATTCTTGATAGCGAATCAGACGCAGGTCAAGCTTATGCTGATGCGATCAGTCGTTTATTAGGCGAAACGGTTGAATTTAGATTTTTAGATGTAGAGAAAAAGGGTTTATTCAAACGGATATTTGGAGGTTAATGTGTCTTTACTTGACTACTTCCGCTCAGAAAAGAAAAACAGTGCGTCATTAGCAAAAGAGCGATTGCAGATCATTGTCGCGCACGAGCGTTCTCAGCGTGGAACACCAGATTACTTGCCACAATTAAAGCAAGATATTCTTGATGTGATCCGTAAGTACGTTAATGTAGGCGCCGATGCGGTTCAAGTTCAGTTTGATCAAAATGAAGACGATTTAGCGGTACTCGAGCTCAATGTCACATTACCTGACGAAGAAAAGAAATAACAAACAAGGGCGCTAAGCGCCCTTTTTATTTGTTTGTAACTCGCCTTTATGACTTTAATTATCCCACTCTTTAAGAGCGTCTTTAACAAAGTCATAGCGCCATGAACTGAGTAAATCTGGCTTTATGTGTTTTTCTTTTTGCTGAGCAGTTAACTTCCAATTCCAACTAATTAGCTGATTTATTTGCTTTTTAGAGGCCATAACGTCTTCTGGAATGTTATGCTCTTTAGCAACTTTAGTAATTTTTTGTTTGATCTCCTTCGCTACTTTTTTATAGGTAGGAAAATCAATTAACCGCTTTAATACTTGTGGGTGTTGCTCAGCTGGAATGGCTTTGGCCTGCTCAATACACTTTAAAATTTCAACCCCAGAACGATTCACTTCAATGGGTTCTACCCCAGGAATTTGTCTCAGAGCATTTAAACTTGAAGGGCCTCGTTTGGCAATTTCGGTCATATTGTGCTCTTTAAGTACAAAATTAAGCGCTAGATTTTTACGAATGGCTTTATTTCGACGCCATACTGCTAACTCTTTAAGTACCGCTAGTTCATGCGGCTTAAGTTGCCATGCATTTTTAATTTCTTTGTAAAGTAGCTCATCCGGAATTTGAAAAGCACGTTTATTGGCAACTAATTCACTTTCATTGATCACAATATCAAATAAATCAGCGGCTTTAATGCTATCTATAATTAACTCAAAACATGGCAGCAGGTGATACGTATCAGCAGCAGCGTATTCAAGTTGCTTTTGAGTAAGGGGGCGTTGTAACCAATTAGTGCGCGATTCGCTTTTATCAATCTCAATATTCAATAATGTTTTCACCATTAAGGCAAAGCCCATACAGTTTCCCTCACCTAATAGCTGAAGTGCAAACTGGGTATCGAATAAAGGATAAGGAACAAACCCTGCGTACTTTTGAAAAACTTCAATATCTTCTGAGGGTGAATGGAGTACTTTTAGCACTTTAGGATCTTTAAGTATTTGCCAAAAATCAAACAAGGAAAGCTCGGCAAGCGGGTCAATAAGCGCTAAATGTTCGCCATCATAAACTTGAATAAGTGCAACTTCTGGATACAAAGTACGGCGGCGCATAAACTCGGTATCAATAGCAAGAATGGGTTTGTTTTTAATTTGTTCTACAAACGTATTAAGCTCATTTTGGGTTTGGATCAATTGGTAGTGCACTGAGTCTCCTACAATAAAAAAGCCGACTGATGTCGGCTTTTTTATAGTTGCTAATCTTTTAAGGCTCTTCTGAGAATTTTACCCACGTTAGTTTTGGGTAACTCATCCTTAAACTCAACGAGTTTAGGAACCTTGTAATTAGTTAAATTATCACGACAATGTTTTATTATATCTTTTTCAGTTAAAGAAGGGTCTTTTTTCACAACAAAAACTTTAACTTGTTCACCACTAATGTCATGAGGGATACCAATTGCAGCAACTTCTAATACACCTTCGTGCATGGCAACCACTTCTTCTATTTCATTTGGGAAAACATTAAAGCCTGAAACAATAATCATGTCTTTTTTACGATCAACAATGTAGAAAAAACCTTCGTCATCGTAAGTGGCAATATCACCAGTTGCAAACCAGCCATCTTTTAAACATTCAGCCGTTGCATCAGGGCGATTATAATAACCAAGCATCACTTGCGGACCTTTTACCCACAGTTCACCCGGCTCACCTTTAGCAGCTTCTTCACCGTTATCGAGCATTAATTTAATGTCAGTACTTGGCGCAGGTAGACCGATAGAGCCATTATAAGCTTCTAAATCATACGGGCTAATTGTGACTAAAGGAGAACATTCTGTCAGGCCATAGCCTTCCATTAGTTTGCTGTTAGTGACCTTTTGCCATTTTTCTGCAACAGGGCGTTGTACTGCCATGCCGCCGCCTAATGACATTTTAAGGTGACTAAAATCAAGCTCAGAGAAACCAGGGGTATTTAATAAGCCATTAAATAAAGTGTTCACCCCTGTGATAGCAGTAAATTTATGCTGACTAAGCTCTTTTACAAATCCAGGCATATCACGTGGATTAGTAATTAAAACGTTTAAGCCGCCGTATTTCATAAATGTTAAACAGTTCGCTGTTAATGCAAATATATGATAGAGCGGTAGCGCGGTAATAACCACTTCTCTACCACGCTCAAGCACGTTATCTAAACAACCAGATACTTGCTCAAGGTTACCCACCATATTACCGTGGCTCAACATTGCCCCTTTAGATACACCGGTTGTACCACCGGTGTATTGTAAAAATGCTAAATCGCTTAAGTTAACCTCTGGGCGCTTATAGCCATTCAGATCAGCTTTTAATAAATCACAAAAGTTAATCGTGTTAGGCAACGTATAGCTTGGTACCATTTTTTTGAAATACTTAACAACAAAATTGACTAAATGCTTTTTGAGTCCGCCCATCATGTCACCAACCTGCGTAACCACAATGTGTTTAACGTCAGTATTAGGCAGTGCTTTTTCAAGCGTGACAGCAAAGTTAGCAAGAATAAATATTGCTGATGTTTCAGAATCTTTTAATTGGTGCTCTAGCTCACGAACGGTATATAGCGGATTAACGTTAACCACCACACACCCTGCGCGTAAAATACCTAATATAGCAATTGGGGTTTGCAACAAGTTAGGCATCATAACAGCGACTTTATCGCCCTTTTTTAACCCTAAATCGTTTTGAATATAAGCCGCAACACGTTTTGTTGCCGCGTCAATTTCGTTATATGACAATGTTTTACCCATATTAGTAAATGCAGGTAAATCTTTGTAATCATTAAAACTTTTTTCAAACACTTCGAGTAACGAGTTGTAGTGCTCAGGATCGATTGTTTCAGGCATACCTTCTGGGTAGCGCTTAAGCCAGATTTTTTCCACTCTTAGCCCCTGTTTATAATTATATTTTTATTAACCTTAATCTAAGTAAGGCACTTTCACAATTGAGCAAATACTCTAATCTAGAGATAATCCCACATTTATCGGTAATATACAATTAACATGCACTACTTTGCACCATAAATGCGTGAATGTGTTCAAAACATAGTCCACTACTTTGCATATGGCAATGATGCCCACCTGGCACATCTATTACACTCAAGTTATTGTAATATTTACTATACTTGTCTAGATTTTGTTTTACAAATGGATAACCTTTATCACCTAATATTAATTGACATGGTGCAATTAATTCTTTTATTGCACCAATACATTGCGCTTCATCAAATCGAAAACCTGAGTGATTTTTAAGCTTAGGATCAGTCGTTAACTCAAACCCACTGTGCATTTGTTTTATGTTTCTGTCCATCAACAACGCGATTAGTTCATCATTTAAATCAGTTGTTTTTGCACGCGCTTGATAAATTTGTTGTTTTGAAGTGTATACCCGTGATTTTTTTGTACTAAACCTTGCTCGGTTTAGTATGGCATTTCTTAGTTGAGAACACACTTCATCGCTATCGGTGGTAACACAGCCTATACCTTCAATAAAAGAAACCGATTTTACGTACTCACTAAAACAACTAGCAAACAGCCCTGCTACCATAGCCCCCATAGAATGACCAACCAAGTGTACCTTCTTTAACTTAAGCGCTGTGATTAATGCATACACATCATCCACATAATCAATAAAGTAGTAATGTGCTTGAGGGCTTCGCCAAGATGACAGTCCATGCCCTGGAAAGTCAATGCAATACCATGTTTGCGAAGGTGCAGCACGACTCAGCATAGGCACGAAGCTAGCACAATTATCTAGCCAGCCATGCAGAGCGATAACGACGTCTTCACCGTCTCCAAATTTAATACCGTGTATATCTAAGTCATTAGCTTTTACCGAAAATGGTTGCAACGCAAACCTCAACTTTTTTATTTGGTTATGGCCATAACATACAAGAGTTAATACACAAATAATAGAACTGAACTAATAGAACACACACTTAAATTTCGAGATTTCATAACATATTCATTTATTTATCTTGCTATCGGTATACAATAATAGTCGCTATTAAAATTAGTACACTTAAAGGGTACGCACAATGAAAAAACAGTTCGGCTTATTAGCGCTTTTATGTACAACAGGAGCATTCGCTCAAACAGCGCCTAAAAATGTTATTTATATGATTGGTGATGGCATGGGTCCCGCTTTCACTACCGCTTATCGTTATTACAAAGATGACCCTACAACAAAAGAAATAGAAACAACCGTTTTCGACACTATGTTAAAAGGCATGGCGCACACTTATCCTGATGACCATACTTATGTAACAGACAGCGCAGCAGGTGCAACTGCACTTAGCAGCGGTCATAAAAGTTATAATGGCGCAATCGCTGTCGATACGGCTAAAAAACCGGTTAAGACCATGCTAGAAATTGCAAAAGAGCAAGGAATGACAACAGCGTTAGTGGCTACTTCACAAATTAACCATGCAACACCTGCAAGCTTTGCCGCGCATAATGAATCAAGAAGAAATTATGATGACATCGCAAACGACTACATTGACAATAAAATTGCTGGTAAATTACCGGTTGATTTAATGTTAGGCGGTGGAACTCAATATTTTATTCGTGATGACAGAAACTTAGTCGACGAATTTAAAAAAGCAGGTTATCAATACGGTGACGATATTAAAAACTTAGGTCAAATTACACAAATCCCTGCTATTGGTTTATACGCACCTAAGGGATTACCTTTTGCGCTAGATGAAAACCCTACGAGATTAAAACAGTTAACCTCTAAAGCGTTTGATTTGCTTGATGGGCAAAACGATAAAGGCTTTTTTGTGATGATTGAAGGCAGCCAAATTGACTGGTGTGGTCACGCAAATGATATTGCTTGCGCAATGGCTGAAATGGACGACTTTGCAAAATCAATCGAAACGGCAAAAGCCTATGTAGATAACAACCCAGACACTATTTTAGTGATCACGGCTGATCACTCTACAGGCGGTTTAACCATTGGTGCGCATGGCCAATACAAATGGGGAACCGACATCATCAAAGGTGTTAAAGCCACTGCGGGTACATTAACCAAATTATTAATGGGATCAGATAACCTTAAAACGGTATGGCAAGCCAATACCCGTATTGAATTTACAACTGAAAACGAAATTAAACTTAAGCAAGCTAAAGCCATGGGTGAAAAAACCCTTAATTTAGCGGTTAAAAGCATTATCAATGATTTAAGTTTCACTGGTTGGACAACGGGCGGACATACCGCTTCTGATGTGCAAGTATTTGCCTATGGTAAAAATAGTGATGACTTTATTGGTTCACAAAACAATACTGACATAGCTAAAAAACTGATTAGTTACATAAAACAGTAATCACTGGTATAAAAATAAAAAGCCCGAATAATCTATTCGGGCTTTTTATTTGGCTATTAATTTTATAATTAAGCATATATATCAACACCAATTAAGCTTTGAACTTCAGCTCTTCGCTCTAAATTAGCAAACTCAGTGTAAGTAGAAATTGCCTTACTAACTTGCGCACTCGGTTGATCGTAAATAGTTTGGCTATATTGGGCCTCTTTGGTGTTCGCTTTTACAAACTCTTTTGCGAGTTCAAGCCCTTCGGGGCTACTCTTAACATAGTCTGTATTGGTTTTCTGTGGTATTGGCTGCTCTGATAGTCGTTCGGGCTTTGCCGTAACAACAGCAGTAGAACGCACCTTAGCAGGGATATCACCAGTAAAAAAACCAGAGCTTATAGGCAGCGACATTACGCTTCTCCAACCAACAACATGCTTAAATTATGATTTAAAATAGCTCAATATGCAAACAACACAACTTAGCGTTATTCGCGGCCTGGTAATTTTTTCCAGGTCACTGTGTCACGCACATACTTAGGCTGAGCATCACTGGCTTTTACGCCATTACCTGCAAGGTACTGTGCATCCACTAACGCTAACATGTATTGTGCATCGGGTAGCGTAATTTCAGGGTGTACACTCACATTTGTAAATGTAGTTAATGCATCGGGATAACTTTTAAATCCAGTCCCCACGCCGGTTGCTGTTTTGTTTGTGTCTATCAATGAAGCGTCAAGCAGTTCTGGCTTAAAAACACGTTCTTCACCTTGAAGTGTCATCAAATTATTATTAACTTGGTATTGAGCAAAGTATATTTCCCCCATACGCGCATCAATGCTTGAATAAACCACTTCATCGCCAAATTGTTCAAACGCTTGTTGCGCCATAACCGCTAAGGTAGAAACCCCCACTAGCGGTAAATTAGTTGAATACGCAAGACCTTGGGCAATGGCTACGCTTATGCGCACGCCAGTAAAACTACCTGGGCCTTGGCCAAATCCTATTACGTCTAAATCTTTTAATTTACAGCCGGATTTACCAAGTAACTCATCAATAAGTGGCAGTATTTTTTGACTATGTTGCTGCGGACACTCTTCAAAATGATGAAATGTTTTACCCTGATAATGCAAAACAATTGATAATGCTTCTGTAGAAGCATCTAGGGCGAGAATATTACTTTTGATCATTTTTGTACTCAATTAATATGTTTTAAAAATGTATTGGCATCTTCTAAGCTTCGTGTACGGCGCATTGGCGGTAAACTCTTTAAAAATACTTGTCCGTATTGGCGTGTAACTAAGCGATTATCGCAAATCACTAGCACGCCTTTATCTTTGTTGTCTCTTATTAAGCGACCTACCCCCTGCTTTAATGCAATCACTGCTTGGGGTAATTGAATATGTGCAAACGGGTCTTTGCCTTGCATTTGACAATCTTGCATTTTAGCTTGTAGTAAAGGGTCATCAGGGGCAGCAAACGGTAGCTTATCAATAATAACACAGCTTAAAGTACTGCCTCTTACATCAACCCCTTCCCAAAAGGACGCTGTGCCGAGTAACACGGCATTACCATGACGGGTAAATTTTTCTAATATAATGCGTTTAGACATTTGCCCTTGCATGTAAACCGGATAGTCCATTTGTGTGGTTAAGCCCTCAGCCACCAAATGCATCATTCGGTAACTAGTAAATAGCACAAAACAACGCCCTTTTGCTGATTTTATGAGTTCGAGAGTTAACTTTACAATCGCATGCGGCATATTATCGGCGTGCGTTTCAGGTAAATAGCGCGGCAAGCACAAAAGCGCCTGATTTTCATAATCAAATGGACTGTCTACCATCATACTTTGCTTTGGTTTTAACCCAAGGCTGGCATTAAAATGAGTGAGTTCGTTGTCGACCGATAACGTGGCCGAGGTAAACACAAACCCTGCGCCAGACTCTTTCATCATCAATGCAAATTTTGCCGATACGTTCAATGGCGTTATATTGATTGTTAAATAGCGTCTCGTGGTTTCATACCAGTAACTAAACCCTGTCTGGGCGGTATCGAATACGCGTTCTAACTGGCCTTTAAAAGCCAATACACGTTCAAACGGATGTTCTATTTTATCGCTGCGCTCTAAGCATAACTTTAAAACCTGATACACAAACTCTAAATCACTAATTACGCGGTGTAATGCCGAGCAAATAAGCTTATTGCTAAGCTTTTCGCGCCAATCGCCTCGGCTACCATCAACTCCAAACTGCAACCTTAAATCAGCGACACTGGTTTCCAGTTTATTTAAACTTTTGCCTAATTGCAGCATGTCTGGAATTTCAGCGCGGTAAATAGCGCGCAAATCGTTAATTAAATCCACCAGCTTTTTGGTGCTCATGGTTTCGCCAAAATAGTCGCTGGCAATTTCACTTAACTGGTGGGCTTCATCAAATATATAGGCATCTGCGTTGGGCATTAGCTCTGCAAAGCCAGACTCTTTAACCGCCATATCGGCAAAAAATAAATGGTGATTAATTACCACAACATCGGCATCAGCCGCTTTTAAACGTGCTTTGCGAATATAGCATTCTTGAAAGTCAGGGCATTCTTTGCCTAAGCAATTATCAGCGGTTGAGCTTACATAAGGTAGCACTTTGGCGTCTTCTTCAATACCAATGCAATCGGCAAGATCACCGCTGTGGGTCTCACTGGCAAACTTTGCAACCATAGCAAGCTGATGCATAACATCAGGGTCGTCTGTGGGTACGTGTGCCACATGCTGAGTTAGTCGATATGTACACAAGTAATTGGCACGCCCTTTTAACAAGGCCGTTTTTTTCGCTGCACCTAAGGCTTTTACTAATACGGGTAAATCACGGTGATAAAGCTGCTCTTGCAGTGCTTTAGAACCGGTTGAGATAATGGTTTTACCTTTAGATTTAAGTGCGGGGGCTAAATAGGCAAAGGTTTTACCTGTGCCAGTACCTGCCTCAACAACAAGTTGAGCTCGGGTTTTTAATGCATCATCAACAGCCACCGCCATATCGATTTGAGGCTGGCGTGGTGTGTATCCATCTATTGATAAAGCCAAAGGCCCGGTCGCACTAAACAGCTGTTTGATAATACCAATCACTATGTAAAAAATAATAGCGGGATTTTACGTAAGCCCAGAGCCAAGAGCAAGTAATGCCGTGATTAATCAGTCCCCCTCTACATTGAGAAGAATATTTAACACGCAGTGGGAGGTTTACTTTTATTAATCTAAGCCCAAGTATCTAAATGAGGCTTGTCGTCATCTTCTGCGTTGCTATTGCTCGATTTTTTTTGGTCGAACGATGCTTTTTTTTGTTTTTCTATCTCTTTCTTTTTGCGCTCTTCAAGTTCAACTTGCTTCGCCCTAGCGCTTTGTTGCACCCCTGCAATATGAAAAGCACCTTTAGATTCAAGCGCTAAACGGGTAATAGGCCCTAAATAGGGGATCATTATATCCATGTGTGACTCCAGCAGGTTGCGCGTTATTTAATCACCATAAGACTGTTGATAAATAAAGCAATATGTTAACTATTATCGGCAGTTATAAGATATTCTTTAATTAAAGAAAATTTTTCTTGCCATGCTGTCGGTTAATGTGTTTTCATAAATGCGAAATTTATTAAACAGATTGCAGCTAAGCGTTAACACAATGACGATTAGCCAAATAGGATAAAAAATGCTTAATTCACTGACAGTTGTACATCACCACCATCATTCATCGGAATAACCTGTCAGGTCTTTCGCTGAGAGGTTGTTCCTAAAAGGAAACCTCTGGCGAATCAACATACCAAGATTCATTTTCGCCCTGAGGTTTCCCTCGGGGTTTTTAGTTTTTAAATTAAAGGAAAATGAGTAATGAATAATAGTAATCGTCTTCGTATCGCCATCCAAAAAGGTGGCCGCCTATCTAAAGATTGTCAAGATCTGCTTAAACAACTGGGTGTAAAACTCAATCTTCGTGAGCAGCGCCTAATAGCACACTCAACCAACATGCCTATTGACGTATTACGTGTGCGCGATGACGATATCCCAGGCTTAGTTATGGACGGTGTTTGTGATTTAGGTATTGTTGGCGAAAACGTACTAGTTGAAGTACAAGCAGAAAGAGAGCGCCAAGGTGTACCAAGTGAAGTTTCAAAGCTTGCTAAACTTGACTTTGGTTACTGTCGTTTAGCACTTGCATGGCCACAAGAACTTGGCAAACAAGACAAGAGCTGGTTTGAAGGCAAACGTATTGCGACCACTTACCCAGAAATTTTAAGCCAATACTTAAAACGCGAAGGCATTAACGCCAGCACAGTAATGTTAACAGGTTCAGTGGAAGTAGCCCCACGAGCAGGACTTGCCGATGCTATTTGTGATTTAGTCTCTACTGGCGCAACACTTGAAGCAAATGGCTTAATGCAAGGCGACACTATTTTAGAGTCAAATGCCTGTTTAATCCAAAACACTCAACTACAAGATACTGAAAAATTAGCACTCATAAATAAGCTAATGCCGCGTTTACGTGGTGTTAAGCAAGCTAAAGAAAGCAAATACATTATGCTACACGCACCAAAAGATAAGCTTGATGAAATTTGTGAAATTTTACCTGGCGCTGGCCAACCTACCTTACTTGCCCTTGCAGGTAATGATGAATATGTTGCCCTACACATGGTGAGTAGCGAAACCCTATTTTGGGAAACCATGGAGCAACTTAAAGCCCTTGGTGCCAATTCTATTTTAGTTATGCCAATTGAAAAAATGATGGAGTAACAACAATGCTTCGTTGGAATGAGGAATCATCACAAGTTCAAGCAGCGGCGCTTATGCGCCCTGCTGTATCAGCGAGTGAAAAAGTAGAAAGCATTTGCCAGACTATTTTGGCAAAAGTTAATGCGCAAGGCGATGCCGCTTTACTTGCATTAGCAAAAGAGTTCGATAATAGAGCCGAGCCGCGTTTACGTGTACCACTTGATGAAATTAATGCCGCTGAGAAAATGCTAAGCCCAGAGCTTAAGTATGCAATTGATACCGCTTATGCCAATGTGAAATGTTTTCACCAAGCGCAACTACCAAAAGATATTAAGTTATCGACTCAACCCGGCGTTGACTGTGAACTAAAATATCAAGCCATCGAAGCAGTCGGTATTTATGTACCTGGCGGAAGTGCCCCTCTTCCGTCATCGGTTATTATGCAAGGTGTATTGGCGCAGTTAAGCGGTGCAAAAACCGTAGTACTAACCACACCAGTACAAGGTGATAAAGCAATTAACCCGGCTATTTTATATGCCGCTAAATTATGTGGTATCACTACAATTATTGAAAGCGGCGGTGCAGGCGCGATAGCTGCTATGGCCTATGGCACAGAGTCTGTTCCTAAAGTAAATAAAATTTTTGGCCCAGGTAACAGCTTTGTCACTATGGCAAAACAGTTAGTCGCACAAACGATTCCAGGTATGGCGATTGATATGCCAGCAGGGCCATCAGAAGTGTTAGTGATTGCAGATGAACGTGCAAACCCAGAGTTTATTGCTGCCGACTTACTGTCTCAAGCAGAACACGGGGCTGACTCACAAGTTATTTTATTATGTAACAGTGAAACCATTATTGAACAAACGCAAGATGCACTCACACGTCAACTTGCCAACTTAAGTCGAAAAGACACCGCCGAACAGGCATTGGCTAATTCGTCACTTATTCTAGTTGATTCAGTAGCCCAAGCGTTTGACGTATCAGCGCAATATGGGCCAGAGCACTTAATATTACAGCTTGGCGATGCCACTCCTTATTTAGATAAAGTAAAGAATGCAGGCTCTGTATTTGTTGGCGATTACACCCCAGAGTCAGCGGGCGATTATGCCTCAGGCACTAATCACGTGTTACCCACTTATGGTTACAGTGCAACTTACTCTAGCTTGAATTTACTTGATTTTTTTCGTACTTACACAGTACAAACCATCAGTAAAAGTGGATTAACTGAGCTTTCAAAAGCTATTTTACCCTTAGCAGATGCAGAAGGCCTAGATGCCCACGCTAATGCGGTTTCAATTCGTTTAGAGGCAATAAAAAATGAGCAATGAGAGCGGCTTATTACCTGATAATATTGCAGCGCTTGCTGCGTATAGCTCAGCTAAAAGTGAAAAACTAACCGGCACAACCTGGCTTAATGCCAACGAAAGCCCGTATGCTAAAAACCTTGAAATAACAATTGAAGACTTGAATCGTTACCCCGATCCTCAGCCTCAATTGGTTATTGACCGCTACGCTGCCTATGCTGAGCTTGAAAACGAAAATGTATTAATGACTCGCGGCGCAGATGAAGGCATTGAATTATTAGTACGTACCTACTGTGAACCGTCAAAAGACAGCATTGCACTATTTTTACCAACATATGGTATGTACAAAGTAACGGCCGATACACACAACGTCGCAATCAATGGCCTAACACAAGCGCTTTTATTAAATGCCAGCGTGGATGAAATAGTTGCCGCTGTGGGTAGCTCAAAACTAGTGTTTATTTGTAATCCAAATAATCCAACTGGAAGCTTAACGCCGCTAGATAAAGTAAAAGCCATTGCCACTGCGCTTGCAGGTAAAGCATTAGTGATTGTTGATGAAGCCTATATAGAGTTTTGTCCAGAGCAAAGTGCAACACAACTTATAAACGAGTTTAGTAATATTGTAGTGCTACGTACACTGTCAAAAGCGTTTGCGTTGGCAGGCCTGCGAACCGGGTTTACCCTCGCTCAAGCCAGTGTACTTGCGCCCATTCGTAAAGTCATTGCACCGTATCCGGTATCGAGCGTGGTAGCGAGTATTGCAGCGCAAGCCATTGCCCCTGATGCCATTACCTCTATGCGTCGCCAGGTGAGCATTTTAAGCAGCTTAAAATTAAAGCTAATAGAGTGGTTAAACGCCTCCCCTGCTGTATTAAAAATTCTCACTGGTGAAGGCAACTTTGTTACCTTAAAATTGGCCGATAAAAACAGCTTTAAAGTTGCCCTAGAACAAGGCTTAGTCATGCGGGCATTTACCTTATACGGTGAAGACGACTGGCTACGCATTTCAATTGGTAGCGAACAAGAATTAGAACAAGTAAAAATTTGGCTCGATGGTTTAACCACCCCAACAGCCCTATCACAACAGGAAGTATCATGAGTAACCCCTATTTATTTATAGACCGTGACGGCACCATTATTGAAGAGCCAATCACCGACAAACAGGTAGATAGCCTTGAAAAGTTGGCTTTTTTACCTGATGTTATTCCGGCATTATTACAACTACAAGCCGCTGGTTATCGCCTAATTATGGTATCTAATCAAGATGGTTTAGGCACTGACAGTTTCCCTACTGCGGAATTTGATATAGCCCAAGACAAAATGATGGACATACTCAACAGCCAAGGGATTAAATTTGATGAAGTTCTGATCTGCCCTCACTTTGATGAACAAAATTGTGACTGCCGTAAACCAAAAACTGGTTTACTTACTGAGCTTATGCGCTCTGGCAACGTAGATTTAGCGCGCTCTTTTGTAATTGGCGACCGCCAAACTGATATTGGCCTTGCGCAAAACTTATGTTGTGAAGGTATTTTATACGATGGTAGCTGGCCTGCTATTGTTACTAAGCTGACCACGGCAAACCGTGAAGGCCGTGTCACTCGCAACACTAAAGAAACGCAAATAGATGTAGCGGTTAACCTTGATCAAACCAAAAATGGCAGCATTGAAACTGGCCTAGGTTTTTTTGATCACATGCTGGATCAAATTCGCACTCACGCCAATATTGGCTTAAATATTAAAGCCAAAGGCGATTTACACATAGATGAGCACCACCTAGTTGAAGATATCGGCATTGCACTTGGCCTTGCCCTTAAACAAGCGCTAGGTACAAAAACGCAAATTGGTCGCTATGGCTTTGCACTCCCTATGGATGAATGTAAAGCAGAAGCGCAAATTGACTTATCGGGCCGCGCCTCGTTTGTGTTAAACGCTAACTTTAGCCGTGAAAAAGTGGGCGACTTAGACGTGCAAATGGTTGAACACTTCTTTAAAAGCTTAAGTGATAATGCCGCCATGAGCCTTATTTTGTCGGTTAGCGATGGTAATTGTCATCACCAAGTTGAAGGCCTTTTTAAAGCGTTTGCAAGAGCACTTCGCGCTGCAATTGCAAAAGATGCTTCGCAACAAACAGCCAGCTCTAAGGGGTGTTTATGATTGCCATAATTAATACCGGTTGTGCCAACATTAACTCAGTTCGTTTTGCCTTTGAGCGCTTAGGGAAAACGCCTGAGGTGATCACCTCACCTGAGCAACTAAAAGGCTTCGAACGTGCTATTTTACCCGGTGTAGGCCATGCTTCTGTTGCGATGAAACGCTTAAAAGACGCTGGTTGGCAGCAAGCAATTGATGAATATCAGCGCCCGCTGATGGGCATTTGTTTAGGCATGCAATTACTTTGCGACAGCACTGAAGAAGGCAACGTTGATTGCCTTGGCAAAATTCCGGGTGTTGTTAAGCACTTAGAAGTGAGTACATTAACCTCACCACATATGGGGTGGAATGACCTAAGCGTGCTAAAAGAGCATGCCCTTACCAAAGGGTTATCGGCGCAAGATCAAGTGTACTTTGTGCATAGCTTTGCGCACACAGTAAACGATGCCACCCTAGTTAGCGGTGAATACGGGCAAGCTTTTTCAGCGATAGTTGCCAAAGATAACTACGCAGGCATGCAGTTCCACCCAGAGCGAAGCGCCAAAGTAGGCACCCGACTTTTACAAAACTTTTTAGATTGGCAGCTGTAAGCGCAGCAAAAAATAAGAGAAATAAACGTGATTATTCCAGCACTCGATGTATTACAAAACCAAATTGTGCGCTTATACCAAGGTAAGTATGATACAGCACAATTTTACCCTTTTGAGCTTGGCGCACGCTTACAAGAGTACGCAAATAGCGGCGCAGGTAAGCTGCACCTAGTTGATTTAGAAGGCGCGCGCGATCCAAATAAAAAACAGTGGCAGCATATACAAGCTGCGACTAAAGCGCTTAATGTTCCTTATCAAGTGGGCGGCGGTATTCGTTCAGAGCAAGATGTTGCTGACTGGCTAAAAGCCGGTGCTAACCAAGTCGTGATTGGCTCAATGGCCGTTGAAAAGCGTGAGCAAGTAAAGGCTTGGATTGAAAAGTTTGGCAGTGAACACTTTGTTATCGCACTAGATGTTAATAAAACTGATAACGGCTGGGCACCAGCAACACATGGTTGGTTAAGTGAATCTGAGTTTGGCTTGTTCGAACTTGTTGATTTTTACGTGGCACTTGGCGTGGTTGATTTTCTGTGTACTGACATCAGCAAAGACGGCACCATGACCGGCCCTTCGTTTGCACTTTATGAAGACTTAACAAACCACAACAGCGAAATTAAAGTTCAAGCGTCAGGCGGTGTAAGCTCACTGGATGATATTGCAAAGCTGAAAAAGCTGGGCGTTGGTGGTGTTATTTTAGGTAAATCATTACTCGATGGTGCCTTTAATGTTGAGGAGGCGTTAGCATGTTATCAAAACGCATAATTCCCTGCCTATATGATAGCAAATATTTATAAGAAATAATAAAACCTAAAAAAATAATCAAAAAGCTAATTATTTGAAGGGCTTACAACTATAAGCAAGTAGTGAGCCCTATCCTATCTATTAGGTTAATAATATAAAATATGTAGCCTATACATCTCCAATTGACTATTATAAATAACAAGTGTCGCCTATATGTATCCTATGACAGTTAAACGCTCGTTCCCAAACGCGGTCACGTTGGAAAGTTAGATTAACTTTATCATTTATATTATTTTACTTGTTTGCTTTATCTTTGCTTCTACCTTGGCTAACCAAATCAGCGGAATAATAATTAAAGAAGATCCTATAGCTAAGCTCAGGTCCGGTATTTCATCGAACCACAGCACCCCTACAACTACAGCACCTAATAAGCCAGTGTATTCGGCACTGGAAATTTTACTGGCTTCGATTGCTCTATATACCAATACACATATACCAGCATAAATTAGTATAAAAGTGTTGGAGCCTGTTGCCGTTAACATTGGAGTCCAGTCCCAAGGTTTGCCTTCCCATAACGCCAACCCAAGTGCGGCTGGGATACCTACTAGGTTGGTGAGCATTAAAGTTTGGAACACATTATGATGCTGAGGTAATTTACGAACCAATAAATTATTTACAGCCATAGTCAATGCGACGACAAGGGCGGCAATCGCTGCCCAATTAATTTGTGTTGGTTTAACCACGATAAGTACGCCGATAAAGCCCAAAACAGCAGCAGCAATTGAGTGGCTAGTCAGCTTTTCCTGAAACAATATCATGGCTAACGGCAGCATAAGCAAAGGCGCTGTATAGAAAATAGCATTTACGGTAGCTAACGGCAGAGCGCCCAGAGCGAATACCATAAATATTGCCCCTAATAACCAAATGTGGCCACGTATAAAGTGCCATTTGAGGCCAGCGAAGAGGCTTTGTTTATTACTGAATAGACAAAATGGAAGTAAAATCAGCACTGCGGTCAATTGACGAAATAATACAAATTGGTATATGGCAGTATCTGCTGGCAGAGTTTTTATCAAAGCGTCAGAAAAAACACCAATTATATTTCCGATGATAAGTAATGTCATCGCGAGTCCGACAGTTATTTTGGGCATTTCATTACTCCTGCTACATTCTAGAAAATGTCAATAGAACTGAATTAATAGAGTTACGTTTGTAAAACGGTTATATGATTAGCGTATTCCATACCTTATATGATGTATAATGTTTAAAATTTTTTTAGTATGAGCTAAATTTATAATGAAGTTGCCTCCTTTACGTGCCCTGCAATGCTTTGAAGCTGTTGCGCGACTTAATAGCTTTTCCAAAGCTGCTGAGCACCTCAATGTGACTCAAAGTGCGGTTAGTCACCAAGTTCGATTACTCGAAGACTATTTGGGTGAAACTCTGTTTAACCGACAGGGGCGTTCTTTTTCCTTGACTAAGGTCGGGGAACGTTACTTTGAAGAAGTGACTAACTCATTAGGAAATCTATCAAATGCCAGTCAAATGATACGTCACGGGGAATCAGGCAATCTTCGTTTGGCTTTATATAGCTCTGTTGCGGTGAACTGGTTGATACCGAAGTTAGAAGATTTTAGAAATCAGCACCCAGAAATAGAAATAACTTTAAATATGGTCGGGGATCAACCGGATTATAATGACCAATTTACGGATTGTTTTATTACAATGAATCCACCGGAACGTAACTTTGTCAATCAATTCATGTTTACTGAAAAACTTTATCCAGTGTGTGGAAAAAAGCTTTGGCAGCAGTTAAGAAATAAGCCTCTACCTGATTCATTATGGCAACACCCGTTATTATCAGTACAATACTCAGATACAAATGAAAGTCTTGGTGACGACTGGTTACGTTGGTGTATGAGTGGTAAATTTGAATTACCTAAAGACGTCAAAATTAATCAATTTAGTCATGTCTTACTTGCCGCTGAAGCGGCTCGATATAATTTGGGAATTACCCTCATTAGTAATTACATGATGGATGTTCAGGATCGCCAGCAAAGTCTTGTGCGCATACCTATGCACGAGCTTATTACCGGAGATAAATTCTATTTTGTCTATAAGGAAACACGAGCTAGGCAACCTGATATTATGAAATTAGGTCGTTGGCTTAAACAGCAGTGTTATGAGCTGGAATCAGCTTAGCTATTTAAATCAGAGTTGAAGCTAGATGAGTTCAACACGTTTATTCAACCGCAACGACACCCTAAACTAACCGACTTATGTACGAACTTAACAAGTATCACTCAACACGATGTTGATCATGCACCTTATTACCCTGAAGCAATTGGCGCTTTCCAAAAGTGGCTAGGCAATTACGATAACTACCTGTTTTGTAGCTGGGGAGAGTATGATAAACACTAATTTGAACAAGACTGTGCTTTTCATAATGTGCCATACCCTATTCCAGCTCCGCACCTAAACATTAAGAAGGAATTTTCAAAGATTCAAAAAGTACGCAAAAGACAAGGTATGGCCGGAGCGTTAAAACTTGCGAAGATTCCTCACTTTTAAAAAACTGATTGTTAATTATACTTAGGCCTATATGAGCAAGTACTAAATTGTAATTTTGGTGCTTTCTACACAATCAAACAAATTAATACAAAACTGTACAAGTAATAATAAACTCTTGAAATTAAAATGTTATTTTTTACTCATTAACTAACGGCTGCTTCTATTCAAGTAGTCAGTAGTTACTACTTTATAAATTGCATTTCAGGTAAATTTGAAAACAAACTCAATTGGCTATTTTGTAATTTTTAATTGCTTAAAAATGCCAACAATTAACAACGCACTTTTTATTTAAGGTAAGCCAAATGATCAAAACACCATGTTTTACTAAATTTAATTTAATTAGTATTACGTTTTTGCTTTTATTAGCCGGTTGCTCAGAAAGCGAAGTCACTACACAAAAACAAAACGAACCACGTGCGGTTAAACTAATAACCATAGGTGATGAGTCGCAATCAAAAACGCTCACCTACCCCGCCACTATCGACACTATAAATAGCTCAAAGCTTGCTTTTCAAGTTAGCGGAAAGCTAGAAACGCTTAATGTTATTGCCGCACAAAATGTAAAAAAAGGCGATGTAATAGCCGTATTGGAACAACGAAACTTTATTAATGAGGTTAAGTCGAGCAAAATTCAGTTTGAAACCGCCGACAATGATTATCAACGTGGTTTAAAGCTCGCTAAAGATGGGGTTATTTCGCAACGAGATATAGAGCAACTAAAATCTAAAAAAGAAGTAGCCGAATCACAGTATGACTCAGCGCAAAAAGCACTATCCGACAGTAAAATTATAGCGCCTTACGATGCCATTGTTGCTGAGGTGCCAGTAAAGCAGCTTGAGAACATAAGCGCGGGTCAACATGTTGTTACTTTATTTGGTAAAGGCGAAATGGAAGCGGTGGTAAATATTCCCGCTTCAATTGTGGCCACGGTTGACTCTAAGCAAAACAATGTAGCGTCAGTTATTTTACAAGATGTATCGACTCCCCCCATTCCAGCAACATTTAGACGTGCCAATTTAGAAGCTGACTCTGCGAGTCAAACTTATGAAGTCCGATTTGCATTTGCTGTACCAAATAACCTTAATGTATTGCCTGGCATGAATGCCAGTCTAAAAATAACCCGTGAAAGCAGCTCAAATACAACTCGTTTATTAGTGCCAACCTTTGCTATTTTTGAACAAAATGGTGAACACTTTGTATGGACAGTTGACGCTCAAACTATGCAAGCTTCTAAAACTCCCGTTACTATTGAAAATGGCATTGGAGAACAACTCATCGTCACTGACGGTTTAAGTGCTGGCGATGTAATTGTTGGTGCAGGTGCAAACTATGTAACTGAGGGTATGAAAGTACGTCCTTGGACTAAAGCATAGGAGCGCGGTAATGGATTTAGCAAAATGGACAATCAATAATAAATTAATTAGCACCATACTCATAATTTTAACTCTAGGGTTTGGTTTTTCATCCTATAAAAATATGGCGCGGTTTGAAGACCCCGAATTTATAATTCGCACCGCGCAAGTGTTTGTCTCGTACTCAGGTGCAAGCCCGCTAGAAGTAGCAAAAGAGGTAACTGAGCCGCTTGAACGTGCAATTCAAGAACTACAAGAAGTTGATACTATATCGTCCACCTCATCTACAGGTTTATCTGAAATTAAAGTAGAGATTAAATCAGAGTTTTCTCCGACTAAATCTGAGTTGCAAGTTATTTGGACTAAGCTCAGAAACAAAATAAATGACACACGTCCAACATTACCGCCAGGTACTGGCACGCCTCAAGTTTATGACGATTTTGGTGATGTGTATGGCTTGAGCTATTTAATAACCGCCGAAGGATACTCACCCGACGAGTTACATGCCTACGCTAAAGATTTGCAAAGTGACATTTTACAAGTAGAGGGTGTAGCCAAAGTTGCTATGACAGGCGTGCAGCAAGAAGGCATATTTGTAGAAATAGCTCGTGAAGAGTTAGCCTCTTTAGGCGTGTCTATTAATAATATTTACGGCATTTTAGATGAGCAAAACGCTGTATTGAGCGCTGGTAACACTCAAATTGGCGATCAACGTATTTTTATCGACCCTACCGGAGAAATAAACTCCGTTGATACCATTAAAAATCTATTGGTTAGTGCCAGCGGTGAAGGTAAAACAATTTATCTTAAAGATATTGCCAATGTATACCGTGGCTTTCAAAGCCCTGCAACAAAATTAGTCCGCTATAACTCTAAACCTGCAATTTCACTTGGGGTTGCTAGTGTATTGGGTGCTAATGTGGTTAAAGTATTTGACCGCGTTGATGACAAAGTAAAACAAACTGAGAACCTCAGACCGCTGGGTATCACAGTTCATGAGTTTTACCACCAAGGTAAAGTAGTACAAGATTCAGTCGACAACTTTGTAGTGAATGTTTTAGTCGCACTGGTGATCGTAATGGTTACCCTGCTGCTATTTATGGGTTTGCGCTCAGGAATTATTATTGGCGCCGTATTACTGCTAACTATTTTTGCGACCCTTGCTACCATGGATTTGAGCGGCATACCCATGCATCGAATTTCTCTTGGTGCGCTGATTATCGCGTTAGGAATGATGGTTGATAACGCCATAGTTGTGACCGAAGGGATTTTAGTTGGTACACAAAAAGGCCGTAAAAAGTTAGAAATTGCTAGCGAAGTCGTCAAGCAAACTAAATGGCCACTACTGGGGGGTACTTTGGTAGGCATTGTTGCGTTTGCGCCTATTGGTCTTGCCCCAGGTGATACCGCTGAATTTACCGGCCATTTATTCTGGGTTATTTTAATTTCTCTATTATACAGCTGGTTATTTGCCATTACCCTAACCCCCTTATTTTGTTATTGCTTGTTTAAAGGGCAAGATAGCGACACCTCAGGCTCAGCAAAACCAAATAAACTCATGGCGTTATATCAGTCTGTTGTGGTTTCGGCATTGCATCACCGCTGGCTTAGTATTGCCATTGTGGTTGCCACTTTCAGTGTGTCTATGTGGGGATTTCAATTTGTAAAATCAGGTTTTTTCCCAGCTTCTACTACACCGCAAATGGTGGTTGATTTTTGGCTACCACAAGGTACCGATATTGAAAAAACCAAAAAAGATATGCTCAAGTTAGAGGAATTTGTAAAGCAACAAAATGGCGTTGAAGGTATACAAACGCTTATTGGTGGCGGCGGTCTTCGCTACATGCTTATTTATGGTAGTGAGTCACCAAATAGTTCTTATGGGCAAATTTTAGCTAAAGTCGATGACTACAAAAAGCTAGATCAACTTTTACCTACCGTACAAAATTACATTGACGATAACTTTGTCGATGCTCAAGGCAAAGCATGGCGCTTTGTGATGGGCCCTGGTGGGGGCTCTAAAATAGAAGCCACATTTAAAGGCCCAGACCCAGATGTATTAAGAGAGCTAGCTGCACAAGCAAAAGGAATATTAATTGATGATGGCGGCGCTCTATCAATTAAAGATACATGGCGACAACGCATTAGTGTTATTGAGCCACAGTATTCTGCCATTAATGCACAGCGCGCTGGTGTAACGCGTAAGGCAGTTGCTGAAGCCTTACAGCAAAATTTTTCGGGGCAAATCGTTGGGCAGTATCGTGAAGGTGAAGAGCTCATTCCTATTATTGTTAGAGCACCACAAGCTGAACGTGTCGACATAAACGATATTGGCAACATTCAAGTACAAAGCAATATCACTGGTGAAACACTGCCCCTTGCGCAAGTAACCAATGGGTTTAAAACCGTCTGGCGCGATGGTATTTTAAAGCGTGAAGACCGCGAATGGACTATAAAAACCCAAGCCGATCCACTACCAGGTGAACTAGCCTCAGAGTTATTTAATCGGGTAAGGCCTAAAATAGAAGCCATTGACCTACCTCAAGGGTATCGACTTGAATGGGATGGCGAATACGGACAATCGAAAGAATCTAACGAAATGCTGGCCTCAACTATTCCGCTGGGCTTTTTAGCCATGGTGCTGATTGTTATTGTGTTATTTAACGCTTTAAAACAACCAATTATTATTTGGCTTGTCGTGCCATTAGCCTTAATTGGTGTTGTTTTTGGACTGGTAACCACACAAATTCCACTAGAGTTTATGGGCATATTAGGATTGCTATCGCTCTCTGGTTTGTTAATTAAAAATGCCATTGTATTAGTAGATCAAATGGACATAGAAATTCGCCAAGGTAAAGCTGCATATAATGCCATTATCGATTCGGCAAATAGTCGGGTAAGACCGGTAATGATGGGCACACTGACCACGGTGTTAGGGGTTATTCCACTGTATTTTGATGCATTTTTCCAATCAATGTCTGTGGTTTTAGTGTTTGGATTACTGTTTGCTACCCTGCTGACTTTAATCGTGATACCCGTGCTATATGCTATTTTTATGAATGTTAAACAAAATCAGTAAGCGAGTAATTAAGCTCTAAATTGTAGGATTCGGTTAAACAATGTTCTGCTTTGACCGGATCCTTATTATACTTTAGTCAAAACTACAGTTAATTTAATAAACTTTATAGTAATTTTCATCCTTTATAATTATTATATAGTTACAAAATGTTTTCGTTTTGAAATTCAATAATAACACTTACTCCACGGATACTTTCATGCCAATAAAACGCTTACTGATCCTCTTTTTATCTTTAGCGTTTAGTGAAGCTGTTATTATGCTTTTTTTAGCCGCATTTGTTACCCAGTTTACCGGTGTTTGGCTTTCAGTAATATTAGATTCCAGCCTTATCGCGTTAGTAGCGATTGTCACTACCCTTTACTTATTTCGCGATAATGACTTTGTAACTCACCAAAAGCTCAGAACTGAGTTCCTTATTATAAAAATAGCTATGATTGTGTTCACTGTTGAAGCAATCATAATGTTTGCCTTTAATTTTGATGCTCTGATGTTAAAACAATGGCAAATCATGCTCATTGACGGCTTAATTTTAAGTAGCTTAAGTGTCTCGCTTATTTATTTATTCGTAATTAAATATGCTTTTTCATTAAACCAATCACATAACACACAAAAAAACACGACAAAACTGACTAGTTCATTGGCCTACTTTTGCTCTGCGGTATTGTTATATATCGCCTTATATATGTTTTACCAAAGCCAATTACAAACGCGTATTAATAATGTTATACAACATGAAAAAAATGAATTAAAACAAGCAAAAAAAGCTTTTTTACAACAACTTAATCATGCCTCTCGTGACTTGCTGATTTTAAGAAACAATCATCATTTTAAAGATCATGACATTTTGAGTTCGGTCAATAGAGCTCAGCTAGAGCAAGACTATGCTAACTTTATTTCTATTAAAAACTTTTATACACAAATTCGAATTCTTGATCTAACAGGTAAGGAACTATTAAGGGTGCATAGAGACAAGCACAATGTTGCTATAGTCTCAGCAGAGCAGCTACAAGACAAAAGCCATCGTTACTATTTTAAACAGGCTATAAAAATGAACCCGTCAGCTATTTTTATTTCCCCATTAGATTTAAACTTTGAAAACGGTGAGATAGAACGCCCTTTTAAACCAATGATACGTTTAGCTTCTGTGCTAATGGGACCCAAAGGAACTAAAATAGGGCTACTTATCGTCAACCTTGAAGGGGCTCATTTACTTAGCCAATTAGACAATATCTCAAAAAATTCATCAGGCAATATTATGCTGCTTAATAAAGACAGCTATTGGTTATTTGGAGATACCAATAAGCAATGGTCATTTATGTTTGCTAACAAACCGCAACATCGTTTTAAAGATCAACAGCCACAAATATGGCAAAGCATGCAAACCCAAGCGAATGGAATTATTGAAAATGAAAACAATGTTTATATTTATGATCACTTAACTTTATTAAACGACATGTTGCTCCCAAATAATATCGCTAATAGCCTAATAAACAGACCCGAATGGACATTAATTAATAAAGTCCCGCTGGCTAAAATAGAGAATGAGTTTAGTAGCTTAAAGAAACTTATTATCGCTCTTTATCTTGGTATTATGACGTTAATGATATTTGTTATTTATACTTTTGCCATCCACACAATTAAAAGAAGAAAATATCAAGCCAAAGTAGAAAACTATGCTTATTTTGACAGTTTAACAGGGCTTTATAACCGCCGTATTTTTTTAGAGCAGCTTGATTTAGAAATCATAAAAGCAACGCAGCTTTCCTGCCCTTTGGTACTTATGTACCTTGATTTAGATTACTTTAAACCCATCAATGATGAATTAGGCCATGGTGCAGGTGATGAAGTTCTTAAAGAGGTGGCGATTCGCATCAAAAGTTGTTTACGACAACAAGACATTATTGCGCGCATTGGGGGAGATGAATTTGCAGCAATTCTTCCTCAGTTAAACGATAAAAAAGCAATAGCGGATATTGCAGAGCGAATTATCACAAGTATTAACACCCCCTTTACTATTTTTGATCAGCAATGCAGCTTAGGTATAAGCATTGGTATTGCAACCAGCGCGTCAGAAACTCAAACCAGCATTAAGCTTAAAACACAGGCAGACCAAGCACTTTATGAAGCTAAAAACTCCGGCAGAAACTGTTATCGCTTTTCCAAATAAACATTTTAAATTTAGTATTTTATAAATTTAAAATAAGCTTTGAAGCGAATACTTTTTTAAGGCATTAATTATCACTTTAAGTTCTAGCTTTAGCGATTAACATAGTTGGAGTTTTATTATATAGTGGGGTTAAGAATTCATTGCATAGTAATGCATTAAGATTCATTCATTAAATTAACTATTCAAATTTATCAAATAAATAACATATCAAGTGCAGTCTATGTGTCTTCTATTTAGTCATACAAACAATAAATGTAAAAACAGCTTTATTTCAAATCAAAATTTTAAAAACGAGGCATTCTCATGTTATCAAAACGCATAATTCCTTGTTTAGACGTAAAAGACGGCCAAGTCGTTAAAGGCGTTAAATTTAAGGGCCATGAAATAGTCGGCGATGTTTTAACACTTGCTAAAGCCTACAGTGAAGCCGGTGCCGACGAACTGGTATTTTACGAGATCAGTGCAAGCGTTGAAAAACGATTACTCGATGTAAATTGGGTAGAAAATATTGCCCGCCATATCGATATTCCCTTTTGTGTAGCGGGTGGCATTAAATCGGTAGCCGATGCAGCGCGCGTACTTGAACGCGGCGCTGACAAAATCAGTATTAATAGCCCTGCCATTGCCCGTCCTGAGCTTATAAAAGAGTTACACGATGAGTTTGGCAAGCAGTGTGTGGTTGTCGGTATTGATAGTTTTTACGATGAAACAACCGGTGAATACTTAGTGTATCAGCTTACAGGCGATCCTAATGCCTCAAGCCGTACTCGTTATAAAACTCAAGAGTGGGTTCAGCGGGTACAAGACTTAGGCGCTGGCGAAATTGTTTTAAATTGTATGAACCAAGATGGTGTTCGCAACGGTTACGACAACGAGCAACTAAGCAAAATACGTCAGCTGTGTGATATTCCTTTAATCGCCTCAGGCGGAGCAGGCAGCATGCAAGATTTTGTTGATGTATTTCAACAAAGCCAAGTAGATGGTGCGCTCGCAGCCAGTGTTTTTCACAAAAACGTGATAAACATCGGTGAACTAAAACAATTTTTAATCGATAACCAAGTGGCAGCAAGACTATGCAAGTAACCTTAGAAAACCAAACTCAAGTTGATTTCGCTAAAAGCGAGATGATCCCTGCCATTGTTCAAGATGCCCGCTCTGGCGTAATTTTAATGCAAGGCTTTATGAACAGCGAAGCGCTTAAAGTAACACTTGAAAGTAATAAAGTGACTTTTTATTCGCGCTCTAAATCGCGTTTATGGACCAAAGGCGAATCATCAGAAAACTTTTTAAACGTGGTATCGGTGCATACCGATTGCGATTACGACTCTATACTCGTACTTGCAAACCCAGAAGGCCCAACCTGTCATTTAGGCACGCAAAGCTGTTTTGGTGATGATGCAAAACCAAGCTTGAGCTTTTTAGCGCAACTTGAAGATGTCATTGTTGCTCGTAAAAATGATGATCCAGCTAAAAGCTACACCGCCTCACTGTTCGCAGAAGACTTAAGTCGTAGCTGCCAAAAAGTAGGTGAAGAAGGTGTAGAAGTGGCGCTTGCGGCAATGAAACACGACAACAATGAACTTACCAACGAGTCGGCCGATTTGTTGTATCACCTTGTTGTACTATTACAACGCCAAGGGTTAGAACTCACTGATGTAGTTGCTTGCCTACAAGGTCGTCATAAGTAAATACAACGATCACTGTGTGCGCCATTATGTGGCGCACATCGTTATAAAAAGCCATAATTTTTCTTTTTAATTCAGCCTTCTCAATAGCATTTATTCTCTCCCTTAGGTATCCTTTAGCTAATATTCAAGGAATAGCTATTACAAAAGGATAGCGCACTATGAAAACTTATATATCGCTTATACTCACTGGTCTTATTTTGTCTGGATGTAGCAGTTTAACCAGCGAGCAAAAAGCCAAATTAGACAGCTTAACGCCCTGTGAAAAAATGGATGGCTTAATAACCGAATTCGATAATCGATTTGATGCGTTAAAAGACACCAAAGTACAAAACTCATATTTAGATGTGTGGACTGCAAAGTACAACGTATTTGGCAATAACTGCCAAGTAACCAGCTTTAACAATCAAACCGTGACCTATCGCTGTCAAGAAAACTACAAAGACCAACAACAAGCCGTTGCCATGCATCAACAAGCCGTTGAGCTCACTCGCCAATGTTTAACAAAAAATAGCAACTGGTTAGAAACACAAAAAGAGTCGGAAACCTCTCTGCGTACCACCTTTGTACTTGATGATAAGTCGCCGGTTATTTCTGTTTATACCAGCAAAACGTTATCAAAAATTAAAACCTGGTCGACCTCGTTAGAAGTAGGAAAGCCCGTCGCCACTAAATAATAACGAGAGAATGTATGCGCCAAACACCCAGTAAACAATCCACTCATTTAAAAACAGACTGTATCGGTGAATGTTATAGAATGAATAGCTACTGTACTGGGTGCGGGCGCACAAGTGACGAAATATTCGACTGGATTATTTTAACTGACGAACAAAAAGAAACAATATTGGCCTCCCCTCGTGAAGACGCCAAAAAAGACTAGCTTAAATTTTTAACTGTTAAGGCGCATTACGTTGTGATGGGTCACGTTTAAAATCTTTGCTTAATTGCTTAGGATCTAACGCTTCACGTTGTTTGCTAGCACCTTCTGCCCACCACATTAATTGATTGAATGTGCGCGAAAAATAGCTATCCCATGATGTTTGCTCTGCCGCATTATTTGCGTCACCACTTTCAATAAACACATCCTGTGCTTTTGGTACATGGATCATTGCTGATACCGGCAAACAACCCAGTTCACTTAAAAAACTGCGCATGCCAACAGCAGCGCGTACGCCGCCCCACTGCCCTGCAGAATAGGTAACAATTGCGCTGGGTTTATAGCCAAATAACGAGCTTCCAAAATGGTTAAGCAAATTAGCGAGTGCTGGGCTCATCGAATGATTATATTCAGGGCTCACCATAACAAAGCCATCGCTGCCTTTAATTTTTGCTGCTAAATCATCAAGTTGTTTAGGTACCTCAGCCTGCGTATAGGCAAAGTGCGGTTTAAACACAGGGTCTAAATCGTAATCGAGCGGATCAATAAGCTCTATTTCGTGTTCAGAGTAGTGCTCAAGCAAACAACGCTCACATGCTTTTGCTACTCTCTCCCCTAAACGCGCAGGCTTAGGTGGGCTACTTTTTCTAACCGAACCGAGAAAAATTAAAAATTTCATGTATCTGCACTCCTTTTTGATTACAAAAATAAATACCTCAAAAAAGTTTGAGGTATTTACTGTACAATTTAGGCCTTATCAAGCGCTTGGCTTACATCGGCAATAATATCGTCAATGTTTTCAATACCCACCGATAAACGAATTAAATCGCGGCTAACGCCCGCATTGGCCAGTTCTTCATCATTTAATTGGCGGTGCGTGGTAGATGCAGGATGACACGCCAGCGATTTAGCATCGCCGATATTAACCAAACGTAAAATCATATTAAGGGCATCAATAAACCGCGTACCGGCTTCAAGGCCACCGGCAATACCAAAACTTAAAATACCTGACGCCTTACCATTAGTAATTTTTTGGCTCATTTCGTTATATGGGCTTGATTTTAATCCTGCGTAATTAACCCAAAGCACCTTAGGGTGACTCTCTAAATATTCAGCAATTTTTTGCGCGTTTTCGCAGTGGCGATCCATTCGTAAGCCTAAGGTTTCTAGGCCGATTAAAATGTCAGATGCGTTTTTAGGCGCAAGTGCTGCACCGGTATTTCTAAGTGGTACAACGCGGCAACGACCAATAAACGCCGCTTCAGCAAAAGCTTCGGTATAAACCACATTATGATACGACGGATCGGGCTCATTCATCATCACAAAGCGCGTGGCATTGGTTTTCCAATCAAACTTGCCCGAATCAACAATCATACCGCCAATAGCGGTTCCATGGCCGTTAATGTATTTAGTGAGTGAGTGCACCACAATATCGGCACCCAACTCAAATGGGCGACATAAGTACGGGGTAGCCACGGTATTATCAACAATAAGCGGCACCCCTTTACTATGAGCAATGTTAGCTAAACGCTCAATATCGACAATATTACCTGCAGGGTTACCAATGGACTCACAAAATACTGCGCGAGTATTATCATCAATCGCGTTTTCAAAGGCGCTAAAATCATCAGCTTTAATCATGCGAGCTTCAATACCTTGGCGCGGTAACGTATGAGCAAATAAGTTATATGTACCGCCATATACTTGGCTAGTGCTTACAATATTAGTGCCCACTTCACATAAACATTGAATCGCATAGGTAATGGCCGCCATACCCGAGGCCACCGCCAGCGCACCAATGCCGCCTTCCATCGCAGCAATACGTTGTTCAAGTACCGCATTGGTCGGGTTCATAATGCGGGTATAAATATTACCCGGCACTTTTAAATCAAATAAATCAGCGCCATGCTGGGTATTATCAAAGGTGTACGAAGAGGTGTTATAAATCGGCACCGCCGCCGATTTAGTTGTGGCTTCAGATTCATAACCATGGTGCAACGCTAAAGACTCAAGTTTCATAATTTATTCCTTCAATATAGTTACATCTAACGTAGCATTTAATGGTTACAAAATGCACATGAAATATACTAAAGAATGTTGAAGAGATTTGATTTAATGCTGTATTTAATTCTACCGTTCGCTCATATATTCAAGAAAATGAGCCAAGCGCGCATATTATTCCTCTAAGTATTTATTAAACACGATAAAAACTTAGTGATAGTAATATGTTAGGTATTTTGTTAAAACTATATAAAATAGAAAAGTGAGCGCAGCGCTGGTTTGAATATGTGCGATGAGCGCACTATTAAGTTGTTGAACTAAGCCGCTACGCGGAGATCCTATTCTTATAATTTGAGCCACACTTACCTTGGGGTTATCCCATAACTTGGAGGTAAGTCATGAATACACTCATTGAACAAGTCAAAACTGAAATAGCCTATCGTGGTTATTCGCAAAGTACATGTAAAAGCTACTGTGAACATTTACTAAAACTCAGTCATTATTTTAATAAACCGCTCGACTTAGTCACAGATGATGAGTTGAATATCTTTTTTAACGATCCTGCCATTCGCAAACTTTCTAGATCAAGCCAAAAAGTACAGATAAACAGCATTTGGTTCTTGTTTAAACATATTTTACACCGGCCATTGAACTTAGATATTGCACTGCCAAAAGCAAAGTCGCACGCACCCACCTATTTGTCGCGTGATGATATGCGAAGACTGATAGAAAGCTGTACGGATATGCGCTTAAAAACATTGATTATGGTGTGCTATGGGTGTGGCTTACGTATTAATGAACTGCTACGCATTAAAGTGCAAGATATCGATGGACAGCGTAAAACTATTTTAATTGAACAAGGTAAAGGGGATAAATCACGCTATGTTGTTGTATCAGATAGCGTGCTGGCTCAATTACGTTGTTATTGGAAAATGTATCACCCAACAGGTTGGATGTTCTATTCACGGTTATTAATGGATAAACCTATGTCAGCATCAACCTTCAGGAAGCCATTGAGAAAACATACACAAGCGTGTGGCTTAAAGCACTGTAATCCACATGCTTTACGCCATGCTTATGCAACACACCAACTTGAATCAGGTATGCCACTTCATCAACTGCAACATCAGCTTGGTCATAGTAATATTAAAACCACACAAAGTTACTTACATTGGTTACCTGAATTAGGGCATGGCGGCATTGATTTACTTGCGAGCTGGGGAAATCAATGAGCGGCTTGCACCTCGCTGATATTTTAAACTCGAATCTTGAGAATTATCGCCAGCATCATACGATGAGCTATCAACAACTGCGCGTGTGTCAGCACCTTCAATCATGCAGAACGGGTCAGCTCGGTTACCAAGCATGGCAATGTGATAACTGTGGTGAGTCACAAAAGATTGGATGTAGTTGTCGAGACCGTCATTGTCCGCGTTGCCAAGGCATGGCTACGGCTAAGTGGGTGCAAAGGCAGCAAGAGGATTTATTACCGTGTCGGTATTTCCACCTTGTTTTTACGCTCCCTCATGAGTTGAATATCATTGCGCACTATAACCCAAGCGCGTTGTACCAGTGTTTATTTAAAGCCGCATGGCAAACGCTGAGTAAATTTGCGAAACGAAAGAGACATGGTCAGTTAGGCATGACAAGCGTACTGCATACATGGGGGCAAAACTTAGGTCAGCATATCCATTTACACTGTTTGATACCCGCAGGCGTGCTTGATAAAGCGCACTGGCATAAAATAGAAAAAGGCTATTTATACCCCGTTAAAGCATTATCAACAGTGTTCAGAGGGAAAATGCTGGCGGCGCTCAATGAATGCGATAGTTCATTCGCGAAGGTAAGCACGCCAACCAAATGGTGCGTGTATAGCAAAGCCTGTTTAACGTACAGTGAAAAGCTAGTTAGTTACCTTGCTCGTTATACCCGAAAAGGCGTAATGTCAGAATCACGATTAGTGTCAGCGACTGAAGAAACAGTGAGCTTTAAATATCGCGATTATGCAGATAACAATCGCGATAAAGTCATGACGCTGAGTTGTGATGAATTTTTACGGCGCTACTTACAACATGTATTGCCCAAAGGGTTTATGCGCATTCGCCACTATGGCTTTTTAGCTAATGCGTGTCGCAAGCGAAAGTTAGGGTTAATAAAGGCTCAAGTATCAGCAACCCCATGCAAAGCGGTGAAGCCGAAGGTAGAGCAAGAACGATTAATACCCCATTGGCCTTGCCAGTCATGCAAGACGGGTACTTTACGACTTATTGGTGTGATGAATTTAGATGAGGCGACAAACAAAGTAGCGCGAACGAGTTAGCAGCCTTGCTTGCTGCATCAAATTAATAAGTTAACCTGCTTAATTGTTCAGGCTAGCGGCCTCTGTACGTGTAAAAAATATAATTGCTTATTAAGGCAAATTTAGGTGTAATGAATACATAATAAGCGCTGAGCAATGCAGGGAAAGCTTACATAACACTCGCTAAGCTGATTAAATTAGCGAGGAAAGTGAGAGCCTCTAAAAAGCAAATTCCCATAGCATAAACAACACCAACTCTGACACACCGAGCAGGTAGCGGCTCAGTCCAACAAGTGATTATGCAACACAAACAGCGTGTCGCATAAATACTAAAATGTTCAAGTGATTATGCAACACAAACAGCGTGTCGCATAAATACTAAAATGTTAGTTTTACAAGGAAAGTCGGTGCGTATTTTCAAAATCCTTTCGTTTGCTTGTTTGCTTACCTTTTCTGTCTCATTCATCTTTTTCAAAAAAGATGCAATAGCATGCGAGATGATAGGGCTAACTCACTTTTCGGAAGTATCATCAAATATCTATATTGACGACAGCCTAGATGAAGCGCAAAAGTTTGGATTGATTAATTCAATAGCCAGTGCAATTGATAGGGTTTCTAGCGTATATGGGAACCCTATATCTTCACCTAGAATTATTGCAACGGCAGAAACCAAATACTCTGATTTTGGGTTTAACCCAACGGGTATGCAAACATCAGGATTCTTTCGAGAATGTATTTTTCTAGGCCCAAAAGGTCTCAACACAGACGTGATAGCACATGAATATGTTCATGCAGAGGTAAGACATAGAACCGACTTTCTTGTAGAGTTAACTCAATTGCCTGCCTGGTTCATTGAAGGAACTGGTATCAAGGTGGATTATCGTGAGCCGTTTCTTCGTAAAAATATAGAAATAAAAAAAGAAAATGTGACAAAGGTTAAGTCCATTTTTTATTTAAGCAACTTCCCCAACACGAGCGTGAAATATTACCAAGCCTCAAGGGTTGCAATAGAGCCAATGGACACTAAAAGTTTATATTTGGGGTTAGACAGGTTAAATAATGGGGAGAAATTTGAGGAGGTGTTTGGATTGTAAAACTAACAAGAGCCTTAAGGCTCGCAAGCTCGCATCGGACAATTAACAATGGGTTATTGTCGCTGCGCTCAATAAGTTTAACCCATTGTTAATTTGCCGCTTAGGCAGGCGTTGGTATGACTCCCACTGTCAAGTTAAGCACACTGATCCTTGCCTAACTTTTTAAGCCATAATTACTTTAGCTCGAATTAGAGCGAGTTAATACATAGGATGAAGCAAGTAATGTCGTCGGTTATCTTGCTGATATTCGTTGGTTATTACTATTTCTAGTAACAGAGCAGACCTTACTTAGTTCGTCGTGGCACCTGTCTTCAGTCTATGTTCGTGGTTCAATGCAGCGTTAGCTGCATTGCCATCCTAACGCCGTCGGTGGTTGTGCCACACCCGATGCTTGATCCCATGCACTAACTCTCATTCGTTTATCATGCGGGTACTCTTGCCAATCTCAGTTTTGTATTCACTGGCGTAAGCACCATTTCTTTAGCAATGGCCCATATGTACGCAATCATTTCTCGGGCAATTGCAGTGACAACAAGGTTGTAGTGTTTCCCTTTGGCTATCATTTTTTTATAGCGCTTGCAGAGCCTAAGCTGCGCTTTCCACGCAATATCAATAATGCTCTTTGGTAAACCTTCTTGTCGTTTTTGCATATCTGTGGATATATTTGCTGCATAGCGATAAGTATGTGCACCTTCCACAAGAAGGCGTCTTGCTCGGCCATTTCCGCATTTTGTGATGGCGCCAATATGGCGTTTGCCACCACTCGAGTGTTCACTGGGTACAAGACCGAGGTAACTCATTAATTTGCGGGGATGGTCGAATCGCGATAAATCGCCAAGCTCAGCCACAACGCCAGTGGCGACCAACAAACGAACACCACGCATAGCTTGTATTGCTTTTACTACAGGGTAATATCGCCATTGATGGACGTGATGTGTTAGCTCATTGTCTAGCCGTTCAAGTCGGCTTATTCGTTCATTAATCGTGTGTAAAAACTCTTGTAAAACGATGTGCTGCGCGGAATGTGGCAACACAAGCTCAGTGAGCCAACGTAAATTCTTTTGTGACCAATTTGCAGTGCCTTTGTAATTAATATTATTACGAAGCAGCAGTGCTTTTAATTGATATTTAGCATCTTTTAAATCTTTCATGGCTACTTCGCGTGCGCGAGATAAATCACGTACAGCTTCATCTTCAGGCTCGGGAACATAAATAGGTGTTAAATCTTCAGATTTAAGTAATTTAGCGAGCTTAAGGGCATCACGTTTATCGGTTTTAATCTTCTCGCCTGGTTTTTTAGGAATAAGAGACGGGGCAACCACATAACAGCAATGGCCAAGGCTGGTAATCAATCGATAAATCCAATAACCACAGGGGCCTGCTTCATAAACAAAGTGTAGCGTTGCGCCAGGGTATTTAGATTCGAACTGACGAACAAGCTTTTGAACGGCCACTTTTGAAGAGGGAATTCGGCCAAGATGAACAAGTTGAGCGCCTCTATGTTCTTCAATATAGGCGACTTCATTGAATTCTTTATGTGTATCAAGACCGATAAAAAGTATGCTATGTTTATTCATGTTAGCCTCTGCTGTTTAGTTAATTGACAAACTAATTATGGCTCTGGCTTTGAATTAAGCTAACCCACGAAAAGCGGAGGCTAACACCGTGTGGGAGTCATTATGTCTACATAGCAAAGGAAAGTCAGTGCAAATTGAAACCCAAAGGTTAACTTTAAAACCAATTAGTAAAGATGACTGGGAATTTTTTGAGGAACTTCATCAATCAAACGGTGTACTCAAATATGTCAGCGATCCATTTACCGAATCTGAAATAAGTGAACGCTTTAATTCTCGCTTAGGTGAATGGAAAAAGACTTCAAATCAATGGTTAACTTTAACAATCATTGAACACGCAACTGGGAATAAAATTGGCGTAACTGGTTTTTTTCCTGAGTGGGAACCATATCAACAGGCTGAACTTGGTTTCTTGCTAAGTCCAAAATTTCAAGGCAAAGGGTATGGCAAAGAGTCAACTAAAGCCGTTATTGAATATGCATTTAATCAATGTAACTTCCATAAAGTGATCGCAACTGTCACTGAAGGTAATTCCCCGTCATTTAATTTACTAAAAGCTTTGGGCTTTACTCATGAAGGTACAATTCGAGATAACTTTAAATTAGGTGGCAATTGGTGCAACGATTTAAAGTTAGGGTTACTTAATCATGAGTACAATGCTATATAACAAGCGCATTAAGTAATGGGACACATAATAGTTGGCTTGTCGCTCGTTCCTCGCTAAATTATAGCCAACTATTATTTTAGCCCCTTATGCGGGCGTTAGCTTTACTCTGAGTACACAATTTGATTTGACATTCGTTTCTAGTCGATCCATAATTTGTCTGTAGTCAGTGGCTGTAGGAGCACCCCACGTTAAAAACTGAAGCATCCAAACAGAATGTTGTGGCGGTAGGAGCACCCCACGTAAAAAACTGAAGCATCCAAACAGAATTGACTACCGAAAGCCTCCGTAAGGGGGTTTTTTCGTTTTAGGGAAGTATATTTGTGCAACTTAAAAAATTAGATAACTCTTTTTATACTGAAAACTCTCATTTAAAAGAGGCATTAGATAACCATAATGGAAATTGGACTCAAGGTAAGGTTCGAGGTTATGGAATCGTACTTATTACAATTAATAGCTTATCTTTTGCAATCCCACTCAGAACAAATATAAAGCATAAGGCTGCATATATCACAGTCAAATCTAACCAAGGCCATATAGAAGGTAAAGGATTGGATTTCACTAAAGCACTTTTAATCGCCGAACAAAAGTATATATCGAATTTACCTTTCAAAATATCATCCGCAGAGCACCAGAAACTGGCAAATAAAGAGCATTACATTACTAAAAAATTTGAGAAATATGTCGAAAAATATATTGATGCAATTAAAAAAAACGACGCCAATATTTTAGGTAATACGAACTATCGTTTTTCAACTCTTTGTAATTATCATGCCGAACTGGGTTTACTGTAAAGCTAACAAACGCCTAGCAGGCGTTATGTGCTTCAATAAGTCTGAGCATTACTCAAGCAAGGAGAGAGTATTTTGACATTAGATGAATACAGAAAAGAATTTGAACAATCTTCAAACAGATCTATTTCAATGCCGGTTGCTGGAACCATAATTTGGGGTTTAGTTGGATTTCTAAGTACACTATTTAGCGCAAATGTTTCTATATATATTTTACTCTTTGCAACAGGCGGGATTTTTCCTATAGCTTTATTAATTGCTAAATTTAGAAAAGAGAACTTAGTTTCCTCATCCAACCCTTTAGCAAAACTAATGGGTTTATGCATAGTGATGGTTAATCTTCTTTGGGCTGTCCATATTCCATTACTTTTAAATGCACCTGAATTTGTTCCTTTGAGTTTAGGCGTTGGCTTAGGACTTCATTGGGTAGTATATTCTTGGATCGTTAAACATCCTGTTGGCTTAATTCATGCTGTGTTAAGAAGTATTTTAATTGTAGCCGCTTGGTATTTATTTCCTAACAGTAGTATCTTAGCTATCTCATGCGTTATCGTTTTAACTTATATAATAAGTATTTATCAAATGTTAACCAGGGATATGACAAACACCTAAACTCTGACAATGTCCTTAAAATCATTTGAACATAGAGAAGGCAATTAGTAGTAAATGAGTACCAAAACTCATTTAACTCTTGAATATCATCAGCACTCTCCCCATTGAGTTACTATAACAAGATGGAGTGATAAATGGATTTACTCAACGCTATTGATATTGAAGTATTTTATTATTTAGGTGGAATGTTACTCGCCTTAGTCGTTTTTCAGGGAATGTTTAAGTTAGTTACTTGGAGCAAAAAAATGCCAAAGGGGGCATTGGTCTTTTTAGCTTTTTTTCCATTAATATCAATCTACCCTATTCCTCCTCAAGAAATAAAAAAAATTGAAAGAATGAAGCAAAAACAAATTAAAAGCGAAGATGAAAGTGGTGATCCAGCTAATGAAGATGAAGTTATTTAATAACTAACATGCTAACTTAGAATAATAAGAATTTAATCTGTTTTAACTTAACGTAAATAAATGGTACCAAGCCTTTGAAAATAAATAATAAAACTCTAGGTGTTTTGCTTTACCTATGCTTAGCCTTAATATTACTTTTGATTGCACTAAGTTATAGCAGTGGCCGATTATCGCACTCTTCACCTCTCAACTCAGTGGTAAAGGAACCAAATACGTTAAAAGCAACTCCCCCCCTTAGTTTAAAACAAGAAACACTCGATGATTTATCCGATAAAAACACTATCGCCCCTATAGAAAAAGGCATACAAGATCAAAATAACCAACTTGCTGTAATGGCCATTCCACGCTGGAAACAACAAGGGCAACTAAAAACACATTTAGTGCAGTTAAAAAATAAGGCTGGCAAAGGCGATATTGATGCAAAGTATATTGTTGCAGCCAATTTAAGATATTGCTTTACTGCCCCTATTGATGATTTTGCCTTACAAGCAAAGCTAGAAGCCATAGCTGATTATACCGATGCAGGTGAAGCAATTGATGCTACGTTAGAAAGATTTGATTACTGTAGTGGAATTAATCAGGAGCAACGTCGTGAGTTTTATTTATATTTTTATGATGCAGCGCAAAACGGATCTGTTGCAGCGCAACAAACATTTGCTGATATAACAGCAGAGTTTTATATGCAATCACAAGGTTTTAAAACACAAAACAGAGATGAGTACATTAAAAAGCGCGATGCATTCAAGCTACAAAAAATCGCTTTTTTAGAGCAAGCAGCCCAGCATGGCAGTGAAAAAGCGTTAATGAAATTGTCGGCTTTGTATCATTCGCAACAAATCAGCGGTAATAGCTTAGCAAAGTCGTACGCATTAAATCGCCTAATGATGGAAATAACGGAAAACGGTGAACTATATAATCGTTATGCATGGTTTGAGCAACGGCTATACCCTCAGCTTTCACAGGCTGAACTCAGTGAAGCCAACACTATCGTGAATGACTGGCTGGCAAACATTTATCAAAATGGCAGTCTTTACCCTTATTAATGATCAAACCATAGGCAATATAACAATAACGACTACCAACTCATACTGAGCCAGTGTATTTGAACAACGCTGATTCAGTAAATTCTAATATTGACATGACTTGTGTTTATCCAAGGCTGTCGTAACTTTCAAGTAACGACCGCCTTGCATTTATTGATATAAATTAGAATTTAGGGTTTAGGGTTTAGGGTTTAATATAATGTCGAATTCACCATCACTTCGCACGTAAATAAAGCTTTCATCATCATCGTTGAAAGAAAGTTGGTGAGCATGTAGGCCATTTGAACCAAAATAACTACCGGGTTTAAGTGCCTTTAAACTACTTTGTGTTTGATAGGCTATCTTTCCTTTGATTAATACAGCGTGAAGTGTATTTGCTTACTGCTCAGTGCTGCTGATACACCTGGTGGAAATTTGAGAAGTGCACCTCTAAATTCACCTTCTTCAAGGCTACCCCACAAATAGGTTATTTTGACGCCCGTTTTAGTCATCGACTCTTTAGAAGCCAAAGAGGCCAAAGGGGTCAAATCTTGACTTCAGACATTATAACTCCTGACCATCTGCTTCTGGCACTTTGCTGCCAATCGTTAATGCAAAACACTAATAATAATTGAGGTTGCCTTTGTTTACTGGGCTTCATTGTAATCGACCGAAGTAAAAAGTGACTACCCATGTTACGTTTAACATTTCCCCCTTCATCACGCCCTGAAAATAAGGTATTGCTGAGTAATGTATTTCATGGATGAAATACAAGGCGTAACTTCGCCATGGATGGTGAATATACGCCGCTTACGTTCAAGCAATGGTTTATTTGAAGGATAAAGCGTGATGCTCGGGTGCGCTGAGAGTGTCCAGAGAGGGACCAGCGGTAGCCCCTCTTTGGCTGCTGTCGCCAGTGCGACAAAACCTTAAATAAGGTTTATTTAATCATTTACATCTCAGCCTTTAATTAACAAAAAACAATCAATCAATTATGCAACACATCAATATTTGCTAAAGCATGAGTGAAAAGCACAGTGTTGTTTTTTAGAAGCGCAGCGTCTCTTCGCCCTCTTTGTGCATAAATCACTAAAAGACCTTACTTAGCAAAGAGAATTGAATGAGCAGAAAACACAGTAATAACTTTTACTCGCTCAGACTAAAAAAAGTCGTTAGTTAGCTTGGTTTTTGGCTATTTTTCATCATTTCTAAATAGCGCCCCTCAATGAATTTTTTCTCTTTTGTAAGGTGTTTAAGTGCGTACTGGGTTTTTTCTAGCTCTTGCTTTAGAGTATCTAATTCCTCACTACTTTCTGGCCCGTCAGTTTGTAACTGCAATTGCTGTAGCAGTTGGTCTTGCTCTGCAATTTGCCTTTTATATTCGTTTAAAGTGTTAAGTAATCTTGTTTGGTCGGGCGTTGAGGATGCATCTGCGTTTGGTGCTTTATCACTATTTTCGCTTGCGGTTTTAAGCGCTTCGTAATCTGCTTGTAACTGGTCTTTTTCTTCTTGAAGCACAGTCACTGCATCATATTGTGCATAGAGCTTTTGGCGAGTAACTTTTAATTTTTCAACACTTTTATCCAAATCCCCTTTTAGTTTGCGAATTAGCTTATGCGAGCGTTTTAATTTTTTATTGAGATCATCGATTAGCTGTTGTTCTTTTTCGGTAACATGATCTTTGGTTGATGAAGTAACCTCAGTCAATTGCTGTTGTAATAGCATTTGTACACTGATTAACTCAGCGATAGTTTTTCGATTATCGTTAACATAGCTCATAGCATTTTCAACAGACTCTCTGCACATAGCTAACGTCGCATCATCCATTGTTCCGTTACTTTTAACCATGCTAAGTGCAAATGCCCTAAACTCTCTGAGTATCAGTAAGAGAATATAAAACCACGCGGCTAAAATAAGTAGCCCAAAATTTATAGCAATATAATGATAAACCTCAGGCGGAAATACGGCATATGGCATTATTTAGTTATCTTAAATTAAGTGTTTATTTACTAGAGTTTAGCGCTGTCAAAAAAATCTGCCATAATAACAACAACATTTAAAAAAAAGTTACCTGTGTGAAAATACTTATCGTGGATGATAGCCATGCAACACTTGAAATAGTACGCCGAGGGTTGGAAAAGTTTGGCTATCGGAAGTTATTAATAGAAAAAGCCAACAATGCTAAATCTGCGTTAACGCTTATTGGTAGTTGGCACCCCGATATTGTCCTTACAGACTGGCATATGCCTGATATGTGTGGAGTTATGCTATTACGTGCAATAAAGCAAAGGCAACTTAATATAATAGTAGCAATGCTAACCACGGTTGATGAAAAGTCTCAAATTGAAGAAGCTATTAGCTTTGGCGCATCTTTTGTTCTATCAAAACCTTTTACTGATGAACAACTTCACGATAAATTATTACCTCTGGTGCAACTTGTAGAAAATAACGAAGTCATTCCTGATGAAATTGAATTAAATGATGATTTAGCGTTACCAAAACTGTCGCAATTAGAACGTTTGTTTCATAAACATATAAGCCAGTTCTTAATCGTAAACACAATTCAACCGCAGGTATTCGATGAGTCTAAAGTCCCCTGTGTCATGGCTGTTTATGAGGAGCCAAAAAGTCAAAAAGTACGTGCCATTGCCATACTTGATATTTATGCCGCGTGCGTAATGGCAAGTGGCTATAGCAGCTTGTCGGCTGAAGATATTAGTAACTCAATATTATCGGGCGTTGTAACAAATACAGCATTAAGCGCATGTAAAAAAGCGTTAACGGAAACGGCTTTTGCCTTTTTAGACAAACGAACACGCGTTAGTTTACAAATCAAAACGGTCAAAGTGATTACCACGCCTTTTCGTAAGCTCACTTTGCTGTATAAAACGCCTGCTGAAAAGCGCATTGATTTTAGCTGTCAGCTTGAGGGCATGGCACAAGGTAAAATTATGCTAGTTGGCATTTAGTAAATTAAACTTACGTAGTTACCATTATAAAAAAGTTTAATTTTAAAAACACCCTGCTCCTGCAAAAGCGCAGCGTCTCTGCACCCTCATGGTAAATCAATCACTTAAGGATCTTATTACACAAAGAGAAGTGAATGAGCAAAAAATGAGAAACAAAAACCATCACACAGCCTTAAACGCGCCAGTGAAAAGTCAAATATTAGCTCCCCCCGCAACCCGAACCTCGTAGCCCGTAGCCCGTAGCCCGTAGCTTAAGTTAGATTAATCGCCAAAAATGTTTAAACAAAAAAGGCGCTTCCGATTAAGGTAAGCGCCTGTTTGTTATTTTAACTGCTTCTTATTTTACGATTTTCATTTCGTCTAATAAGTTTTGTGCGTTATCTACTTTATCCATTACCCACAGCATGTAACGTGAATCTACATGAATTGAGCGATTTAGCTCTGGGTTGTAATCCCAATCACCAATAATGCTTTCATACACACCGTCAAACAGTAACCCTACCAGCTCAGCTTTACCATTAAGTGTTGGTGAACCTGAGTTACCGCCAGTCGTGTCAACGTTTGATAAAAAGTTAACCGGTACGGTATTCATGCCACCTGTGTAATCACCATAAAGCTTGGCTTTAATTTGCTCTTGCAGCTTTTTAGGCGCATTAAATGGGTCAACATCGGTGTTTTTAGCCAGCAACCCTTCAAGTGAGGTAAACGGCGTGGCCACTAAACCATCTTGCGGAGAATACCCGCCTACCGTGCCGTAAGTTACACGTAATGTGCTATTTGCATCGGCGTAAACCGGTTTGTTTTGCGCTTTGTTAAAGGCAATAATCGCACTCATTAACTCTGGGCGAGCGGCTTGTAACTTACCTGCAAGGGCTTTTGACTTATCTTCCTCAGTTTTCATTACCGTGAATATGGCTTTTGCATATTGCATGAATGGGTCTTGGCTTTGGTTTAATTGGCTAAGCGTTTGCTCAAATAATGAATTACGTACAATTTCGTTATCAAGCATTGATTTAGCGTACATTTCATCAAGTAATGCACTTTGTTTTGCTTTATCAAAACCGTTTTCTAAAGCAAAAGCTTTATCAATTTCACTAAAACGCTCTGCTTTAGGTAATGCTGCATATTGCTCTAAAAAGTGCAGTAATATAGCTTTATCTACGTTTGCATCAAAGCGACGTGACATACGCTCTAAACCCGATTTAATACGCGGTAAATCACGTTCTTGATAACCCGATTCACGCTCGCTATTTGGCTTTTGTTTTTCATAAGCTAAACGGTATAAACGACGTGCCGTGCTGATCATTTGTGAACGGTGAACATAGCCTACCATACGGTCGCGCTCACTGTGCTCTTGCGATTGTGCAACAAGTGCTGATAACTCATTAAGTACATTACCGTAGCGCTGTTTACGCTCGCTATCGCTGTTTATCCAGTTTGTAAGTTCTTGTTCAAACTGCTTTTTACGCTCAAACATGGTGCCTTTTTTAAAGCTTTCGATCATCGAACCATAGTTTTTAATGTAGTTGTTATAACCAGCTATGGTGCTTTCGTAAGCAATACGTGCTTTGCTGCCATCTTCTGAGTTTTCTTCAATCAGTGATACGTATTTAGTATTGTGCATACGCGCTTTAGGGTAACTGTCGTTAAATACATAATCGACCTCTGCCGCAATACGGTAACGATTGGTTCGTCCTGGATAGCCAGTCACCATGACAAAATCACCCTCTTGCACGCCTTTAGCACTTACACTTAAGTAAGACTCAGGCACGTACGGTACGTTGTCTTCGCTGTACTCTGCTGGTTTGCCGTCTTTACCTACATAGGCGCGGTAAAAACCAAAATCGCCTGTGTGACGCGGCCACATCCAGTTATCGATATCGCCACCGTATTTACCTACGCCCATAGCAGGTGCATACGCTAAACGTACATCTTTAATTTCCAGCGATTTAATAAGGTAAAACTCTAAACCACCATGAAACGAATATACATTACAACGGTAGCTTTCATCGGCTTCACACTGTGCAACGAGGGCTTTTTGATTTTTTTCTAACGCATCGTAGCGTGCTTTTGCACTTAGCTCGTTAGTGCCGCTAATTACTTTATCAGTCACGTTGGTCACTGTTTCTGTAACGTACACACGCGAACCTGGCGCAGCAGGTAAATCTTCAGCCGGTGTTTTTGCTAAAAAGCCGTTTTCAAGTATGTTGTTTTCAGGTGTTGAATTATATTGCACTGAGCCATAAATACAGTGATGGTTAGTAACAACTAACCCCTTTGGCGAAACAAACGAGGCTGTACAGCCGCCTAAGCTAATAACCGCATTCATTGGAAATTCGGTTAATTTTGAAATTGAATCAACACTGATTTCAAGGCCTTTGGCTTTTAAGATTGATTCCAGCTCTGGTAGCTGATGAGGTTGCCACATACCTTCATCGGCATTGGCCGCAGAAGAGAGTGCCAGTGAACAGGTTGCTACCAAAGTGGCAACAAGAGGTTTTAAACGCATTTATAGAATCCCTTTTATTATTGAACCTGCAGATTACTCATTAAGTATGAGTAAGGTCAACTGCGCTGAGATAAATTGTTACAATATAGCGCCCAATAAACAAAAAAGGAGCTAAGCTCCTTTTTTAACTGTTGATGATGCGTTGTTTTATTAATCTTTTTTCGCATCGTTTGGATGCGCAACACCCATCCATGCTTTAAATAATGCTTTTTGCTCATCAGTGGCATTTTTATTCGCAACCACTTTTTTAGGTTTGTCGAAGTCTTCAGACAACACAAGCTCAGTCGACATTAAGGCATCACGACGAATAAAATCAACAGTGACTTTATCGCCTACTTTAAAGGTTTCTAAGCTGGCTGTTAAGTCTTTACCTACATGCTTTTTATTAATAGCGACGAGTTTATCGTCGGTGGTTAAGCCGCCTTGCCATGCTGCACCATCGCGGCGTACATGGGTAAGCGTAAGTAACTCGCCAGTATTTTTAGTAAATGCATCTAAGCTTGGTGTGGCCTTGGCTTTTTCTGGTAATTCAAAGCTTAAACCTACTTTTGCTAGCAGTGCATCAAAATCAAGGTTGGCTGGTGAGTCAACATTTTCCTGCCACCACGCGCTATAATCACGCCCTGATAGTTGTTTTAAAATAGCCAGTACGTCTTGCTCAGTAAACCCTGCAGGTAATTTATGTTGCTTATAAAGTTCGTTGTGTACGTCTTTATAGCTAATTTTACCTTGGCTATTTTCAAGTAGGTCGATATCTAACGCCATCGACAATAATGAACCTTCAAGATAAATATTAGTGCTGTAGTTACGTGCGTGATCGCCGCCTTGGTTTATCCATTTATCAAAACTGGTTTCGCTGGCACTTTGCACTTCACGCCCCGGTGTTGTGAGGTGGCGGTTAATGGTTTTGCTTAATACTTTAAAAAACTCATCGGTGGTTTGAATACCCGAACGCACTAATAAATGATCTTCAAAATAGCTGGTAGAGCCCTCTGCTATCCAAAGCAATTTTGAGTAATTAATATTAGTGTAGTCATAGGGCGCAAGCCCTTTTGGACGGTACGCTTTTACATTCCAAGTATGTATAAACTCATGAGCTGCAGTACTTATAAAACCTAAATAGTCTTCACGTTTAGCAAAGCGGTCGCGTGGGCGCTGAATAATCGTTGAGTTTAAGTGCTCAGTTGCCCCGCCTGCGCCTGATGTAGCGTGTACCATAAATACATAACGTTCATACGGGTAGCTGTCCCAAATCACATTGCCGGTAGCCACTAGCTTTTTCAAATCAGTTAGCATCAGTTCAATATCGTAATTACCCTCACCCCATACCACCAGTTCGTACTCACGACCATTAACTTTAAAAGTGCGTAGCTCGTTAATACCGGTTTCGATTGGCGAATCAACTAATACATCGTAGTCACTGGCTTTGAAGCTGTGCTTATTTTTATAATTTTCCATGCCTGACACAGAGCGCCATGCTTTGGGGACGTTTAATTCAACCGTTACTGGCTCTTGGCGAAATGATTCGCTAAACATAAAAAAGCCTGATGCATCAATAAAGGCATGGCTGTCGTCTATATGGCGGGCACGTTTACCTAGCTCATTGGCATAGACTTGGTAATCTATATTTACTTCAGTGGGTTCATTTAAATGAACACGCCATGTGCTGTGATCAATCTTTTCCCACTTTAATTCATTACCTTCATCATCACTGGCTTTAAAGTAGCGAACGCCATTGGCAAGATTTAAAATTTCATAACGACCAGTGCGCCATGCTGGAAGTTTCACATCTAAGAAAGACTGCGCCGTTTTAGGAAATTCTACGTTCACATCACCTAAATGATGCTCTGGCTGAGAAATGTTTAAAGCGTAATTAACGTCGGCAAATACCGGTGCTGAACAGGCAGCTAAAATTGATAAGGCAAGTAGCTTTTTCATAAAGGCTCTTTTTATATAACGTATTGTTGCCCAAGGTTAACAAGACCCATTTTAAAAGTGAATTAAAAGCGATAAATACACTTATATTTAAGATCGTTCGTATTTTGTTGCTAGGGTCTGTTGACCTTTCAGGATTAAAATTTGTTCAACCTAGGTGCGATTTAATCGCGGCGCGAGATTTGTAACCTAGTGGGCTAAGTAAAAATCGAGCAACAAAGAGTTAATCGCACCTAGGAAGAACCCAAAGGGCAGCGCGCGTTTGGCATTTATGCTGCGTTATCGCCTATTTATGGGGAATAACCACACTACGTAGGCTCTGCCTTGCCTAAAAACCAAACGCACTGCTGCAAATTTAACCTTGAAAGATCAACAGAACCTAATTAA
>NZ_PNCN01000218.1:0-274 GCF_005886135.1 Pseudoalteromonas sp. S4741
GTGCAATATAAGAAACATCGAAATTGGCGGCGCTACCAGGATTTGAACCTGGGAATGCAAGTAACCAAACCTGTTGCTTTACCGCTTTCCGATATCCCAACTCTAAATTTGGATAAGTTTTAGTTCTAATTAAGAACATGGTGCGGAAGGAGAGACTTGAACTCTCACATCCTAAGATACTGGAACCTAAATCCAGCGCGTCTACCAATTCCGCCACTCCCGCAGATCTTATTCTTATACAACCTTCTTTGATAGAAAAAGATGGCTGTGATAC
>NZ_PNCN01000219.1:0-1683 GCF_005886135.1 Pseudoalteromonas sp. S4741
GAACCTTGAACCTCGAACCTATCCCTTCCCAATTTCAACTTTTACATCATCACCCAACACTTCCCTGTATTTTGCTGCGAGTGCATTTTTAGCGTCATCATCGCCGTGAACTATTTTTATATGGCGGGGCTTTTTGCGCATACCGGTTACAAATTTGATGAGACCTGCTTGATCGGCGTGAGCGCTGTAGCCGCTTATGGTGTGTATTTTGGCGTTTATATTAATGCGGGTATTATTAATAACTACATAGCCATTTTTTGGGCCATAGGTTTGTATATCGCGTCCTAATGTTCCGCGCCCTTGGTAACCTACAAAGAGTACATCGGTGGTTTTGTCGGTTAAAAAGCGCTCTAGGTAGTTAACTATTCGCCCGCCGGTGCACATACCGCTTGCAGCTAGAATAATTGCAGGTGTTTGACGGGTGGCTAAGTAATTTATTAACGCTAAGTGCTCACTATGGGTGTTTATTGTAGTGAGGTTTTCAAAGTCGAGTGGGTGGCGGCCTTTGGCTACTTTTTGTTTTGCCTCTTCATCCCATAAATATTTAAATTTTCGGTACTGTTGAGTAAAGTTAGCCGCCATAGGGGAGTCGAGTATTACTTGTATTGTGCGCCAAGGTGAATTTTTTGTAGAGGCATGAATTAGCTGTTCAAGTTCGTATAACAGCTCTTGCGTGCGGCCAATACTAAAGGCAGGCACAAGCACGACGCCGTTGTCGGCAACAGCGCGTTCAATTACGGCTTTTAAGGTTTGCGTACGTTGTTTTCGCCCTTGATGGTTTTTATCACCATAGGTTGACTCAATAACTAAAGTATCTGCTTTATAGGGGGCTTTAGGTGCGGGTAGTAAAGGCGTATAGGGCGCGCCTAAATCACCTGAAAAAACCACTCTGTGATTATTGTTAGCTTTGTGGGGAGGTGTGCTTATGTCTATTTCTACATAAGCGGAGCCTAAAATGTGCCCAGCTCGTTGAAGTCGGGCTTTGGCTATGTGTTCACCTTTACAAGGAAGATCAAACCAAGTTTTAAAATCGATTTCGACAATTTGCTGTTTAAGTAATCTTAAGCAAGTGTCTATTATTTTTTGATCTCGCGTGACGCCCACTTTTAATGCATCTTCAATCACTAGTGGCAGTAAACTTGCTGATGCAATAGAGGTAAATATAGGACCTTTAAAGCCAGCCATTAATAAATAGGGAATCCGGCCAACATGATCAATATGGCAATGGGTAACAATAAGCGCGCGAACTGTGTCTATATTAAATTCAATATTAAGATCATCAACTGAGTCTTCTCCTTGAAACAATCCGCAATCAATTAGAAAAGAGCTTTGATCGTTTATTATCAGCTGGTGGCATGAGCCTGTTACGCCATTGACTGCTCCATGGTGAAGTATTTGCATTTTATGTCCTTATGTTTTGGCTGCGGGTTGCGGGTTACGGCTTGAAGCTCGAGCCTAGCACTTAGAGCCTAACGCCTTTATTTTATAAGTAAATATAGCAGGTATTTTAATGTAGGTGGGGTTTTATACCGTAACGGACGGGCCAAGAGCTGCGGACAGAGAGCCTAGCACCTAGCACCTTGAGCCTAATACCTGACGCGGGGTGAACCCGCTGCTACAGGTATAAAAAAACCTTGCGATGTTAACCGCAAGGTTTTTAAGTTTCTCGAACCTCGAACCTCG
>NZ_PNCN01000220.1:0-784 GCF_005886135.1 Pseudoalteromonas sp. S4741
AAACTTGGCAAGCCCACAGGTATACAATTTGTTGACTCCACTAAAATAGAAGTGTGTCACATCATCAGAGCTAAAAGAAATAAAATGTTTGAAGGCGTTGCTCATCATGGAAAAGGCACTATGGGTTGGTCATATGGATTCAAACTACATTTAATAATTAATCATTTAGGTGAGATTGTGGCGCTAAAGCTCACAATTTACTTTCGGCCTGTGCACGCAGTTGGGCACTTTCAAGCTCGCTTTTTAAAATAGTCAGGCTTGCTTGGCGCTCTAATAGCTGACTTTTTTGATTGATTATTTGTTCGTTAGCGCTGGCTTTTTGTCTTGCCAATTCGAGCCGTGCGACTGATAAACGTTGCGCTTGTAGTGGATTTACCAGGGTTAAAATAACGGTGTCTTTATTGACGCGGGTGCCGGGGTATACATGAATAGCTTCGACCATGGCGCTATCGGTATTGGTTAAATAACGCTGATACTTTGATTTTAAACGGCCAAAGCCACGTATTTTTATTACAAAATCAGCTTGAGTTACGGTGGCTATTTGCAGTTGATTAGCCGCCAATGTGGTAGGTGCTAGCCATGAGTAAATCAGCCAAATAATAAGCGCTATGCTAATAAGTAAGGTACCAAATATGAGTTTTTTACGCTGACTCGGTTTGGTGCTGCGTTTTAAGGTGCTATCAATATCCATATGTTGATCTTTGGCTTGTAAAATAGTTATGGGGACTAAAGCCAGTAATGTGCCATATTTAATGTATTGATATTAGGGCGTGTTGATCTTTGT
>NZ_PNCN01000221.1:0-4078 GCF_005886135.1 Pseudoalteromonas sp. S4741
GTCACCCACATTTACTTTAATTTCTTTTACCGTACCGGCTTGTTCAGCAGGTACTTCCATCGCAGCTTTATCACCTTCAACACTTAATAGTGATTGGTCAACTTCAACTTTATCGCCAACGCTCACTAGTATTTCGGTTACTTCTACTTCATCGCCACCGATATCAGGTACTTTAATTTCAATACTCATTGCAAACCTCTTATGCGTACAGTGGATTTAGTTTGTTAGTGTCGATGTTGAATTTTTTAATTGCTTCAACAACCACTGACTTTTCAACTTCACCACGTTTAGCAAGTTCAGATAATGTCGCAACTACCACGTAGCTTGCGTTAACTTCAAAGTGACGACGTAGGTTTTCACGGCTGTCTGAACGACCGTAACCATCTGTACCCAATACTTTGTAGTTATTGCTTGGAATAAATGAACGCGCTTGTTCTGCGTAGTTTTTCATGTAATCCGTTGCAGCAACAGTTACTGAATCGTTTAATACGCTAGTGATGTATGGCGTTTTTTGCTCGCTTTCTGGGTTAAGCATGTTGAAACGTTCAACATCTTGTCCATCACGGGTAAGTTCATTGAATGAAGTTACTGAGTAAACATCAGACGCAATACCAAACTCTTCGCTTAAAATTGCCGCAGCTTTACGCACTTCAGTCATGATAGTACCTGAGCTTAATAGCTGTACGTTGGCTTTTTTACCTTCGTAGCTTTCTAGCTTGTAGATACCTTTACGAATACCTTCTTCAGCGCCTTCTGGCATTGCTGGCTGATGGTAGTTTTCGTTCATTAGCGTTAGATAGTAGTAAATGTTTTCTTGCTCTTCACCGTACATACGACGAATACCGTCTTGCACGATAACCGCTACTTCAAATGCATAAGTAGGATCGTAAGAAATACAGTTAGGTACCGTGTTTGCAAGAATGTGGCTGTGGCCATCTTCATGCTGTAAGCCTTCACCATTTAGCGTTGTACGACCCGCTGTAGCACCTAATAAGAAACCACGTGCTTGTTGATCCCCTGCCATCCATGCCATGTCACCAACACGTTGGAAACCAAACATAGAGTAGTAAATGTAGAATGGGATCATCGGTAAGTCGTTGGTACTGTAAGATGTTGCAGCAGCAACCCATGACGACATTGCACCTAGCTCGTTAATCCCTTCTTGTAATACCTGCCCTGAGGTTGCTTCTTTATAGTAAGAAACAATATCACGGTCTTGAGGGGTGTAATTTTGGCCATGTGGGTTGTAAATACCGATTTGACGGAATAAACCTTCCATACCAAAAGTACGTGCTTCATCGGCAATAATTGGCACAATATTTTTACCAATACCTTTATCTTTTAATAAGATATTAAGTGCACGCACAAAGCCCATAGTGGTTGAAATATCACGCTTTTGCTCTTCAAGTAATGGCTTGAACGCATCTACTTCTGGTAACTGTAACTTTTCAGAAAACTTAGCGATACGTGTTGGCGTGTAACCTTGTAGCGCATCACGACGTGCATGAAGGTACTTATACTCTGGAGAATCTTTTTCAAGCTCTAAGTATGGTAGCTCTTTTAATTGCTCTTCAGATACTAAATCATCTAAGCCTAAACGAGAGCGTAAGTGAGCCACATGCGACATATCCATTTTCTTAACTTGGTGCGCAATGTTTTTACCTTCAGCCGCTTCACCCATGCCGTAACCTTTTACTGTTTTAGCAAGGATTACTGTTGGACGACCTTTCGTTTCTTCTGCTTTTTTAAATGCAGCAAACAGTTTTGAAGGCTCATGACCACCGCGCTTAAGGGCGAAAATTTCTTCATCTGTCATATCAGCAACAAGTGCTGCTGTTTCTGGGTAACGACCAAAGAAATGTTCACGTACGTACGCGCCATCTTTCGCTTTATATGTTTGGTAATCACCATCAACAGTTTCGTTCATTAACTGTAGTAATTTACCTGTGGTGTCTTTAGCAAGCAGAATATCCCAACCGCTTCCCCAAACAAGTTTAATAACATTCCAGCCAGCGCCTTTAAATAGGCCTTCTAGCTCTTGAATGATTTTACCGTTACCCATTACAGGGCCATCTAAGCGCTGTAGATTACAGTTAATCAAGTAACATAGGTTATCAAGCTTTTCACGGGCAGCAAAAGAAATAGCACCACGTGATTCTGGCTCATCCATTTCACCATCACCTAAAAACGCATATACACGTTGGTTTTTAGTGTCTTTTAATCCACGGCCATCTAAGTACTTTAAGAAACGCGCTTGGTAAATTGAAGAAATTGGACCTAAGCCCATAGATACCGTTGGGAACTGCCAAAACTCAGGCATTAATTTAGGATGAGGGTAAGAAGGTAGGCCTTTACCATCTACTTCCTGACGGAAATTATCAAGCTGTTCAGCACTTAAACGCCCTTCAACAAATGCACGCGCATAAATACCCGGAGAAATATGACCTTGGTAATAAACTAAATCGCCGCCATCAACATCATTTGGCGCTTTAAAGAAATGGTTAAAACACACTTCGTAAAATGCAGCAGACGATTGGTAAGACGCCATATGGCCGCCTAAGTCGAGATCTTTTTTCGATGCACGCAATACAATCATAATCGCGTTCCAGCGAATAATTGAACGAATACGGCGCTCAAGATTTACATCACCAGGGTAGGCAGGTTCTTGATCAACCGGAATCGTATTAACGTAGTTTGTGTTAATGCCTGTTGGCATATCAACACCGTCTAAACGGGCTTGTTCTAACACTTGCTCAAGTAAAAACTGAGCTCGTTCAACACCTTCTTCGCGCACAACCGATTCAAGAGCTTGTAACCACTCTTGTGTTTCTAGCGCGTCTACGTCAATTTTATTGACTTCAGACATATGGAGGTTTCCTTATGTTTAAAATACTAATTTTATGTATTGAATACTTCACTGTTAACTCAAGTTAAAAGTGAATGTACTTGCTTAATTTTGTTTGGTGCGTCTTAAACTACGTTCAATTCGCGAATGCTCTTTACCCGCTTCAAGCAATGCTTCTTCAATATAGGCTAAATGCGCATTACTCGCTAAGCGAGCTTGTTCAGGATTACCGTCAATCACTGCATCCATTAATAAGCGTCTATGCTCGGCTAATTGGCTGCTTATATCTGACTTTTTAAGTAATACCGTTAAATTTTGTAAAACATTCTGCTCAAGTAAGCTTTGCATCCCTCTTACTAAATGCAGTAACACTACGTTATGAGACGCCTCAGCGATGCAAAAATGAAAGTCATTAATCGCTTTGGCTTTTTGCTTTAATTCATCTTTAGCTAATGCAATCTGATCAAAGCTTTGTTTTACTTTTGCAAAATCGTTGCTTGTGCCGCGAAGTGCTGCGTAATAAGCCGCAATTCCCTCTAGCGCATGACGAAATTCTAATAAATCAAATTGCGATTCGGGGTGTTTACTGATCAAATCAAACAACGGATCAGTCAGCCCCTCTTCCAATTGATTTTTTACATACGTTCCACCACCTTGACGACGGGTTACGAGCCCTTTTGCCTCAAGCTTTTGAATGGCTTCACGCAACGACGGACGCGACACTTCAAATTGCTTAGCGAGTTCACGCTCCGGTGGTAACTTTTCTCCTGGTGCTAACGACCCCTCAAGAATCATATTCTCAAGTTGTTGTAAAATAACATCAGATAATTTTGCCGCTTTAATTTTTAAAGACATCAATCAACGTCCGCGTTGTATAAATGCTAACAGCCCATTAAATAAGGCTTTTAACTGAATGACCTGACCAAAAGGTAAATTGGTCATACCAAATTTTGCCATACGTTATCAAAAACCGTAATTACTGTCAATTTACAGCAGTTTTAAAGCCGTAAGGCCAGCGTAAGGTAATTTAAACAAAGTTCAAATAATACACAAAATACAGAGGATAAAGAAAGGTTAATAAGATGAAAAACAAATGGTCAGACCAGCTAGTTTTAATTTTCGGGGTTCGGGGTTCGGGTTTAGGATCTAACTTTGAGGTGTAATGAAAAGAAATTGACTAATTTAGGTATGGCAGTACGTGGTCGATGTTTGTGTACTGCTGAGTGGGATTTC
>NZ_PNCN01000222.1:0-3673 GCF_005886135.1 Pseudoalteromonas sp. S4741
AAGCAGTCTGTTTGGGATTTAGGCAAGGCAGCGCCTATGTGGTGTGGTTACTCCCCCATAAATAGGCGATAACGTAGCATCAATTCCAAACAGGCCCTAACTAATCTCTAGTTTCATTTCTTTAGCAATCTGAAGTAGTTTATCGAACCGCTCCGATTGCTCTTCAGCTAAGGGGGATTTTTTTAATAGTTTAAAGCACTTTTGAGCCAGCACACTATTGAAAGAGTCCCCCTGTTTTTTTGACTTATCCACTAAACATTGTAACAAGTTAAGCGCAATACTTGGATTGTGTGGCATGACCCTAAATGCTTGGCTGAATGCCTCTAAGGCAGCATTTAATTGGCCGCGCTCAAACTGCTTAACAGCATGATTGTTAAGTTCTTTCGGCCCCATTTTAATATCACGTCTTTCACTTTGCTGTTGCTGTATATAACGCAAGTAAGTAGCATCGCTTCTACTTGGGTGACGTTCGCAATGATCAATAATTTGGCTAAATAGCGCTTGCGCCTTTTGGTGAAAACCTAATTCATGCAGTGCTTTTGCCTTGTCTAGGGCACCATCTACTGAACGTATTTGAGTATCGCTGTCATCAAGTTGTTCAATCAACTGTTTCGCTTTTTTATGTTCATCTTTTAAATAATAAAGGCGTGCATTGAGCACATCGATTTGAGTTTGCGCATTACTGGTTGGGAATTGAGTTTTTAGCTCATTAATATATTTATTTGTTTGACGGGAGATTCTGTTTATTTGGTCACTTTGATCTGTGGTTAGTGCAAAATCAATCCCAGCACGAGCGGCATTTAAATAAATGTCTGGGCTATCATGCATAGAGTACTTAGCAAAAGTGGCAATATCCTTTTGAGTTAAGTAGCTGGTTTCGTAGTCTCTGTTAATGAGCGATACGCTGTTCAGTGACTTTTGACGGTCTATATTACGTGGAGCAATATGTGCCGCTTGGCTTAAAAACTCTTGGGCTAGCTCAAATTGGTTTAGTTTTATTTCTAAACGCCCTAATAAGTCTAATGCAACTAGTCGTGTTTCATTACGTTCAAGCATAGTTTTAAGCATGCGTTGAGCTAAAATATGCTCATTGTTAGCAATTAAGGCTTCTACCAATCCTACTTTTGCCCATGCAAATTTTTGAATATTCAAAACTGACTTAAAAAAGTCTTTCGCTTCTTGGTTTTGTTTTAGCGCCAGTAAAATATTACCTTTTAATCTAAGCAGAATAGGGCTGTATTTATTACTTTTATCGAGTTGGGCATTAATTTGTTTTAATGCTTTAGACTGGTTATCGTCATCAATTAAAGTGTATATAGCTTTTAAGTCGCTTTTACGTTTGAGAATACGCTCTATGCGCACTCTTAATTCTTGTACAGAGAAGGGTTTTACTAAAAAGTCATCGGGTTGAAGTTCTAATACACTGTGAACTAACTCTCCGCTAGTTTCCGCAGATGTAAAAATAAACCCAGTAGAGTGTTTTATTAATGCTTTAGCGCGTAATTCTTCATAAAGCTGGTAGCCATCTTGGCGTTTGCTTAGATTAAAAGAGCAAATTACCAAGTCAAATTCTTCATGTAAGCATTGTTCTTTTGCCGCTAGAGCATGATCTGCAAAACGCATATGTCCAAAGCCAATTTTTTCGAGCGACTGTTTCATGTAGCTTTGAGCAAGTGGCTGCTCTTCTACAATCAGTATTTTTGCTTCATTAAAAATATTTTTAGACATTGGCTTAAGCGTAATTGAATTTAACACAGACTATAATCAACAGTTTAGACGCTTACAAGGTAATTTAAAGATTCGCTTCGAAGATGAGAGTTTATTAAGCAAATTAATTCTAAAGGTTTATATTTTTATCTTAAAAGACCTAAAAAACCATTTAAAGTAAATGGGTAGCACGCGTAATAAAGTAAGTTAAAAAAAATGATTTTGGAGATAATAAAACTCGGAAGATAGGTTTTTGGCATGAGATTGGTAATACTGATTTTTTGAAACCGAAGAATTGCTTGATAACGAATTTCTAAATGGCAATTAATACTGAACGTGAACTAAAAGAGTGGCGGATAATGAATATTAAAATGGAAGATGATACTAGAAGGTTTGATTTTTGTAATATGCACCATTCAAAGAATGGTGGGTCGTACTGGACTTGAACCAGTGACCCTCGCCTTGTAAGGGCGATGCTCTCCCAACTGAGCTAACGACCCATATTACAAATTTACACATGTTTATATAATAAATTTTTATATGTGGTGGGTGATACTGGACTTGAACCAGTGACCCTCGCCTTGTAAGGGCGATGCTCTCCCAACTGAGCTAATCACCCACATATAAATTAAAACGCTACTATTAAAATAAATAGTACTGGACTTTAACCAGTGAACCTCGCCGTTACTTGTAAATAGCGGTGATGCTCTCATTTTTTGTAACTGAGCTAACGACCCATATTACAATTTTAATACATATCACTATTGATATAACAATAGGTTTTATATGTGGTGGGTGATACTGGACTTGAACCAGTGACCCTCGCCTTGTAAGGGCGATGCTCTCCCAACTGAGCTAATCACCCACATATAAATTCAAACGCTACTATTAAAGTTTAATAGTACTGGACTTTAACCAGTGAACCTTGCCGTTACTTGTAAATAACGGTGAGCTCTCTTTTTTCTAACTGAGCTAACGCACCATATAGTATATTAGATACGACACATTAAAATGTGGTGGGTGATACTGGACTTGAACCAGTGACCCTCGCCTTGTAAGGGCGATGCTCTCCCAACTGAGCTAATCACCCGCATCTAAACAACACCACATTGCTGCGTTGTTGTGGGGCGCTATTATAGATAGAGTTGCAAATGTGTCAACACTTGAATGATAAAAATGTGCTGAATGAAGCTTTTATAAACAATACAGTGCGAACGGTGTTCACTTTATCAACAAACTAATATTAAACGAACAATTGTTAAGCTTAATGTTTATTTAAAGTCGGCGGCGTAGACTAAATAGATATCATTGGTGGTGGGATAAACAATAAAATATTTATGTAATAAAAGGCTAACTTTCAATAATTGTATTGCGTGATACAAATTAGCGGGTAATAAAAGTTATTTAAAGTTTAACATGCCAATGAACAGCGCTTTTTTAGTAGTAAAACAGCACCAAGCTAATTTGCATATAAATGTATACCCTTTAAATCATATTCAAACTCATATTATCGGTTGAATAGGGTACTCAGTCGTATACATGTGGCGAGTACAACAACGTAAAGCGCAACGTGACATCTAAATTAGTATGAAAATCTGTTTTTTAGCACGTATGATAGCCAGTTTGTTGAAATTTAAACCATTTAAATAATGTCGCATAAAAAACTGTTGACTTTATTTTGGGGGGTGCATAGAATGCGCCCCGCACTAAGCGATACACGACGTGATTATCACCGAGCGTATTGAATAAGTTGGGGCTATAGCTCAGCTGGGAGAGCGCTTCGCTGGCAGCGAAGAGGTCTGCGGTTCGATCCCGCATAGCTCCACCAATTTTTAGTGCTTGTCCTAGGGTAACAGTTTTCTGTGTCCCCATCGTCTAGAGGCCTAGGACACCGCCCTTTCACGGCGGTAACAGGGGTTCGAATCCCCTTGGGGACGCCACTTACTTATTTTAAATAGGGAAGTGA
>NZ_PNCN01000223.1:0-911 GCF_005886135.1 Pseudoalteromonas sp. S4741
TACAAGCTTTTTTTAATAAATTTATTTTACCTAAAAAAATTGTACGACCGTAGCTCAGCTGGTTAGAGCGCTACCTTGACATGGTAGAGGTCGGTGGTTCGAATCCACTCGGTCGTACCAATTCAAAAAGAACGTAGGTCGGTTAAGTGGCGAAGCCGCGCCACCCGACATGGGTGAAACACCCGACATAAAATATATTATATTATTCCCCACACCAATTACGGCTGTACATTCCTGATGCGACCGCTTTATGAAAGCTTGAATAAGGCCAATCAACCACCCGTTCAACCAAACCATGTTTAAGCGGGTTAAAATGCACATAATTTACATGGTGCCAATAATCACGTTCATCAACAATGGTATGCTCCCAAAAACGGCGTTGCCAAATCCCTCGTTCATTTTTATTAACGCGTGCGAGTGATAAATATTCGTTTTTAGGCAAGCCTTTAGAAAAACGTTTTTTAATTTCGCGCCAACGGCCAGAATAATCGCTATCACCTTTGGGTAAAGTTAACACTGCATGTATATGATCAGGCAACACCACCCACGCATCAATATAAAATGGTTTATGCATTTTTACCCAGCGTACAGTTTCACGCAATAAATCAATATGCTCAACCAATAATGACTCTTTACGATCCTGCAAATTAACCGTAAAAAAATACGTTCCTCCCGGTTGATAATTTCGACGATATCTCACAAAAAATCTCCTTATAATAAACGGCTAATACCTCTGGGTTATTCAATATCGTAGGATAACGCCTTTGAATTATCCAACATCGTCGGATGACGCCTCCGAATTATCCAACATCGTCGGATGACGCCTCCGAATTATCCAACATCGTCGGATGACGCCTCCGGATTATCCAACATCGTCGGATGGCGCCTCAGACAAAGACAGCAACGACTAC
>NZ_PNCN01000224.1:0-471 GCF_005886135.1 Pseudoalteromonas sp. S4741
AAATGTGTTCTCGGTGGGAGGTGCCTCTTATGTGTACTCTTTGAGAAAATATCTATATCGGCGATTAGCGCAGTTTGGTAGCGCACTTGGTTTGGGTCCAAGGGGTCGCAGGTTCAAATCCTGCATCGCCGACCATTTTTATGTTTACTCATAACAATTTAACTTACTAGTGAACTATGAAGTTTTCGATGCGCCCATAGCTCAGCTGGATAGAGCAACGCCCTTCTAAGGCGTCGGTCGAAGGTTCGAATCCTTCTGGGTGCGCCATTTTGAAAACATTGTAATGCCGTGGTGATTGTAGCTCAGTTGGTAGAGCCCCGGATTGTGATTCCGGTTGTCGTGGGTTCGAGCCCCATCAGTCACCCCAATTTACAAAAAAGAATATCGGCGATTAGCGCAGTTTGGTAGCGCACTTGGTTTGGGTCCAAGGGGTCGCAGGTTCAAATCCTGCATCGCCGACCACTTTCCCAT
>NZ_PNCN01000225.1:0-1714 GCF_005886135.1 Pseudoalteromonas sp. S4741
AGGCAGAGATTAAGCCAAGCATGGTGTTTGGGTTAAGAGCTGCGGGTTATGGGCTACATAAGTTTTAAATAAATAGTATGAAAATAGATTCTTTAGGCGTTATAAATAATATTAGCCAGCGGGCGTGTAGCCATTTTGACGAGCGACCTGCTCAGTGCGATATTTCGCTGTTGGTTATTCATAATATTTCATTGCCTGCAGGGCAGTTTAACACTCCGTACGTTGATGATTTATTTATGGGGTGTATTGATTGTAATGCGCACCCTAGCTTTAGTGACCTAGAGGGGCTTAAGGTGTCAGCGCATTGTTTTATTAAGCGCTGCGGCGAAGTTATACAGTATGTGCCTTTTGAAAAACGTGCATGGCATGCGGGGCGCTCCTGCTTTGCTGGGCAACAAAATTGTAATGATTTTAGTATAGGTATAGAGCTTGAAGGCACAGATACAACTAACTATACCGATGCGCAATATCAAAGCTTGGCCACATTGGCGCAGGCTATTATGCAGCGCTACCCAAAAATAACAGCCAGTAATATAGTTGGGCATTGCGATATAGCCCCTGGGCGAAAAACCGACCCTGGAGCGAGTTTTAACTGGCGTAAGTTTTTTAACCTAATTGAATAACTAAATTAAGCGAGTAACAACATGATTTTGGTTTCAATAATAATAGCACTGATACTTGAGCGTTTAGGTGCTCGCTCTGCGCATTGGCAAATGAGTTATTACGCTAATGGCTACTTAACTCGCTCTGTTAATTTATTGACCAATAAAGGGTTATTTGGCACAGCAACAGGGTTTTTAATTTGGTTATTACTGCCTGTGATTGCTGTTGGGTGTGTGTATTTTTTGTCTGACTTTGCACTATGGCAGCTTGTTTTTAATGTGGCGGTGTTACTCGTTTGTTTTGGTTGTGCTAAGCAACGCGCTTTATATAAATCGTATTTAAATGCATTGACCCGAGGGGATCAAACCGCTGCGTCTTTGTATGCTTTGCAATTAGGGCAAAAACGCACAGAGGAGCAACAAGGCGGCGAAACCTTAGGGCAAACGCTGGCTTGGGTTAATTTCAGGTTTTATTGCGCGGTTATATTTTGGTTTGTGATATTGGGCGTTGCTGGAGCTGTTTTTTATGCACTAGTGCGTACCTTTGCCGACTTAGTGAGTGACAACCGCGATGAAGTTATTGCTAAGCATTTTAAACTTATCCACCGTTTACTATTTTGGCTTGATTGGCTCCCAGCGCGTATTACCAGTTTTGGCTATTTAGTGATTGGTAACTTTAATAAAGGGACTAGCTGTTGGCTACATTACGTGTTTGACTTTTCAAGCCCTAATCGCAAGGTGGTTACTTATACGGCGCTAGCGGCTGAACAAGTTGAAGAGCGCTACTATGGTTGCACCTTTGAAGCTACCTGTATGATCAAACTGGTTAAGCGAAATGTACTTTTTTACTTAGTGTTAATTGCCTTGATGACTTTATTTGGTGGTTTAAGTTAAAGAGCAGGGGTTAGGTAATAGGTGTTAGGTAGAGATTAAGTCAAGCAATGTGTTTAGCTTGGCAGCTGGCGGGCTGCGAGCAGCGGGGAATGGGGGACGGGCTTAAAACCTTTAACCTAGACCCTAAACATGCGGGAGGTAAATTCTCACTTACAATATAAAAGTATGTTTATATTAGGTGCTATGTTTTATCCTACTGCCGAACCCCGAACCCCGAA
>NZ_PNCN01000226.1:0-254 GCF_005886135.1 Pseudoalteromonas sp. S4741
AGCAGGTTATGTGATTATTGTGGAGTGCTTATTTAGTTTTGTGCTTTTTTTACTCAACATCGTATTAATCGACATCTATGAATTAAAAACACACGAAAATAGTACGTCCGATCCCCTAGAACACTTTAGCATCATTATTTATATCACGTTAGCATTGGCTGTTTTTGATCTTGGAAAAAAAATTCTTGAGGAAGAAATACTCATGCATAAAGATATTTTTAGACTCTCATCAACACGAAGAACCATTACCCGGT
>NZ_PNCN01000227.1:0-748 GCF_005886135.1 Pseudoalteromonas sp. S4741
CCAGCGCATCCTGACAATCAAATATCCACTACTGAGCCTGATTCACGTTTAATGAAAACTCAAGGTTTTACAAGAGTTGTGAGTTATAACGTGCAAAGTGCGGTTGATACCAAGCACCACCTTATAGTGGCGCATGAGGTGACCAACGTGCCAGATAGAGGCCAGCTTGCGTCAATGACAAAACTCGCACAAAAAGCATTGCGCAAGGAAGATATAAGGGTATTAGCAGATAAAGGTTACTTCAGTCAGCCCGATATAAAAGATACTATCGATTTGGGTGCAGAGCCAATCATGCCCAAGACGGATACATCGTCCTCTGAAAAGAAAGGGATATTTAACCGCTCACTCTTCAAATACGATGCAAATAAAGATATTTACTTATGCCCCGCTGGTAATGAACTTCAAAATCGAATGCAGGTATTTGAGCAAGGTAAATACCTTGATGTTTACTTCAATCACATTGCTTGTCGAGATTGTAAAATAAGAAGTCAGTGCACTAACTCTAAAAAAGACCCTAGGCGAATAAGGCGGTGGGTGCATGAGATTCTGACAGAAGAAATGCTTCAAAAGCTAAAGAATGAACCTGAATTGATGCTTCATCGCAAGCAAACTGTTGAGCACCCCTTTGGCACAATTAAACTCTGGATGGGAGCTACCCACTTACTAACACGAGGTTTAAAAAGCGTGGGGACAGAAATAAGTCGTCAGGTCAGAGCTTACAAATTCAGAAGAAAGATAACAACTAAGG
>NZ_PNCN01000023.1:0-22444 GCF_005886135.1 Pseudoalteromonas sp. S4741
TACTTCTAGGTGATCTTTAAATTTTCGTTTTCTGCGTTATTTGGACTATACAACTAAAAATGTGAGGGACTTCTTGTGGCTGTTGTTCTTTCAAGGTTGAATTTGCAGCAGTCTGTTTGGTATTTAGCCAAAGGTTCTGCCCAGGGACATTTACTCTTTGTTGTCTATATGAATGGTGGTAAGGAGTGTGAGCTGGACACGGAAGCTTTGCTCGGTTTTTACTTATTCTTACATGGATGTAAGCCAGTAGAATAAAGCAGGAGCAGTTATCGAGCCCACTAGTCAACAAACCTCGCGTCGCGATTAAATAGCTCTTAGTTTGAACTAATTTTAATCCGCAAAGGTCAACAGACCCTTATATTATTTATTATAAATAGCGCGTTTTACTTTGTAAAAACGCGCTGATAGTCAGTAACTATTTCCCAATGCTTTTACCTTCGGGGTTTTAAATTATTTACTCACCTTGGCTTGCATCAGTATTATTGTCACCCTCTTTATTTGCTGACTGCAGATTTATTTTATCACTTATCATGGCATCGAGTTTTTCACCGCCCTTAATACCAAAATCCAACGTACGAATAGGAAACGGAATACTAATATCAGCGGCATCGAGTGCTTGCTTAACGGCCACAACTCCTTTGTGACGCACTGTCATAAAATCAGGCTCACCAGGGTATTTGATCCAAAACCACACCAACAAGTTTATACTGCTATCACCAAAGCCTTCGGCATAAACAGCGGTTTCATTTTTGCGGATCACAAAGTCAAATTGGTTAATTTTGTCGACGATGACCTCACTGGCTTTTTCTATGTCGTCAGCGTAAGAAATACCCACCGGCACTTCGATTCGTCTTACCCCTAAGGTACTGTAATTACGCAGTACATTTCTAAATAGTATTTTATTAGGTACCAGTATCAATTGCCCGTAAAAGCTCTCTATTAGTGTGTTGCGCAAGTTTATTGAGTGTACCGAACCAAACACATTATCGGTTTCTATGACATCACCCGCTTTAAACGGTTTACGAATTCCCATGGCAATACCCGCTATCAGGTTTTCGGTCATATCTTGAAAAGCAAAACCAATGGCAAGACCAACAATACCGGCACCAGCAAGCAGAGAAGTGACGGTACTTTTTAAGCCCATAAAATCAAGGGCAATAAATACCCCCACACTCAGTACAATAACTTTAAATATTGAGGCCATTAAATCGGCAATTTGCGTAGAGTCGAGCGAGCGACGTAAAACATTTTTCATTCCTTTGCCTGCCAAACGGGCAATAAATGAAAATATAATGGCAATAATTACTGCAACGATAAAGTTTGGGATATGACTTATAACTACATCAAACCAACCGCCAAGCTTTTCTTCTATCAACTTTTCGGCTTCTGTAATTGAGGGAATTGAGAGCATTTATTTTATACCTAGTTAGGGTTAGTAATTTAAGGCCTGCAAAAATAACGCCAGTATAAAAAAGCCATGCAATGCATGGCTTATTAAATACTTTAAACGATGAGTTAGTTTTGCTCTTCGCGTAAAAATACCGGTTCAAGTTCTTTGGTGGTTGCCTCTGGGCTAAAGTAATAGCCGGCCACAGTAAACTCTTTGAGTTGGCTTAATTGAGTCACTTGATTTTCAATGATGTAGCGTGCCATCATGCCGCGCGCTTTTTTAGCGTAAAAGCTAATCACTTTATATTGGCCGTTTTTACAGTCTTTAAAGTGTGGTGTAATAATGTGTGCGTTAAGCGTTTTTTTATCTACTGCTTTAAAGTATTCGTTAGAAGCTAGATTTACTAAGTATTGTGCATCTTGTGCCGCTAATACGTCGTTAAGTTTATTAGCAATAATACTGCCCCAAAACTCATATAAGTTTTTACCCCGGCTATTTTCAAGTTTTGTACCCATTTCTAAGCGATAAGCCTGCATTAGATCAAGCGGCTTTAATACTCCGTATAATCCCGAAAGTATACGTAAATGGTCTTGAGCGTAATCAAGCTGCTCAGTAGTGAGGGTATTAGCATCTAACCCGCCGTATACATCGCCGTTAAAGGCAAGCACGGCCTGTTTAGCATTATTAGTAGTGAATGGTTGTGCCCACTCACTAAAACGCACTGCGTTGAGGCCTGCGAGTTTATCGCTAATTTTCATTAAACTACCAATTTGCGCAGGAGTTAGTTCACGGCATACTTTCATGAGCGCTTCGCTGTGCTCAAGTAATTCAGGTTGAGTGAACTTATCTGTTGCTGGTGGCGTGTCGTAATCAAGATTCTTTGCTGGTGAAATAACAGTGATCATAGTTAGCTATTGACTTGTAAATTATTTAATGTCAATTTCAACATTAAATGAAACGAAAAGCACGTTTTGTTTAAAATTATCCTACCTAAAACTCAACCGTTACCGTTTTTTTATTGATAAGGACATAAGACCTATCAAGCATTATCACACTGTTGCAGTATAGCTATATTAAGGTAGTTTAGATTTTCTTTTAACTTGCTTGGAATGAGGAAAAGCAAATGACTAGCGCTCTACAAAGGCTTAAACAACATTCTTCTATCGTGGCCGACACGGGCGATATAGAAGCCATAAAAAAATATCAACCTGAAGATGCGACTACCAATCCATCGCTACTTTTAAAAGCGAGCGAGATTGAAGCTTACAAACCTTATCTGGATAAAGCATGGCAGTATGCAAAAGAAACAGAGCAGCAGCCTGCAAAACAGCTAGAGCTAGCTTGTGATTATTTTGCAGTATTACTTGGTAAAGAAATCAGTGAAATTGTACCGGGTTATATTTCTACCGAAGTTGATGCACGTTTGTCATTTGATACCCAAGCAACAATTAATAAAGCACACACGCTATTGAGCCTTTACGAAAAAGAAGGCGTAAGCAAAGACAAAATTTTAATTAAAATAGCGTCAACGTGGGAAGGTATTAAAGCGGCTGAGCAATTAGAAAAAGAAGGCACTAAGTGTAACCTTACTTTATTATTCAGCGATGCCCAAGCGCGCGCTTGTGCTGATGCAAACGTATTTTTAATCTCTCCATTTGTTGGCCGTATTTTAGATTGGCACGTGGCAAACGGTATGGAAAAACCAACCGATCCGCTTCAAGATCCGGGTGTGCAATCTGTACGTAGCATTTTTGAGTTTTACAAACGTCACGACTACAAAACCGTAGTTATGGGCGCAAGCTTTCGTAATACCGGTGAAATTATTGCACTTACAGGATGCGATAAGCTAACAATTAGCCCTAATCTTTTAGAAGATTTGGGTAATTTAGAAGGTGCTGAAGAATACTTGCTAGCAAGTGATATTGCTAAAGAGCCAAAACCTGAGCCACTTAGCGAAACACAGTTCCGTTGGTTACATAACCAAGATGCCATGGCGACTGAAAAACTCGCTGAAGGTATTCGCTCATTTGCAGATGCACAGGAACAATTAGAAGCACGCTTTAAAGCGATGTAGCTAACCGCTGTTTTAAGAGTTTAAAAACGTCGCTTATTGCGGCGTTTTTTTATACCTACAATTTTATTTTAAATACTCGCCTTGTCCCCCTTTAATTGCTGTTCTCATTGTTCTTCATCAAAATACCACCCGTTAGTAATAGTTTCGTCACATTTATATTCTATTTTATTAATAGCTGTGGTATTGATACTGCCGAGGTTCAAAAAGTGGTCAATAGGAGATAATCAATGGATAGCCTAAACGAAATAATAGAGATATTAGAAGGTTCTGATACATCGAAAAAAACCTCTCAAAAAAATAAAAAAAGAAAATGGCGCGAAATAGAAGCAATAAAAGATAAGCAACGTTTGCGCAAAGAACTACAGGAGCTTGACTATTTTGCAGATAGTGTTGCTATTGATGAGTTAGAATTTTAACCAACATAAGCAACTAAAAAGGCTTTCATTAATGAAAGCCTTTTTTAATGCCTATTACCCTATACCTGCCAATTAATGGGCTGCGCCCCTTGCGCTATTAACAGTTCATTGGTTTTGGAAAAGTGCTGGCAACCAAAAAAGCCGCGATGCGCTGAAAGCGGCGAAGGATGAGGCCCTGCCAATACATGATGGCGCTGGCGATCAATACTTTTACCTTTTTTTTGTGCATGTGCGCCCCATAAAATAAACACCACACCTTGGCAGTGCTCATTTATATGAGAAATCACGTTATCGGTAAATTGCTCCCAACCTAAGTGTTTATGGGAATGGGCTTGCCCTTGCTCTACAGTTAATACTGTATTGAGCAAAAATACACCTTGCTCTGCCCAGCCTTGTAAATAGCCGTGTTCTGGCGTGGTAAAGCCATTAATATCAGTTACTAACTCTTTATAAATGTTTTTAAGCGAAGGCGGGAGCTTTTTAACCTCAGGCAATACTGAAAAACACAAACCATGCGCTTGCCCTTCTCCATGGTAAGGGTCTTGACCTAATATAACCACTTTAATGTCGCTAAGTGGAGTTGCATCAAATGCGCTAAACACCTGTGATTTTGGCGGATATACTGCAGTGCCTTCGCCTCGTTTATTCGCAATATACTCAAGGGTTTGCTGCATATATGTTTGGTTAAGTTCATGGTTTAAAAAAGATGACCAGTTGCTCATAATTGACTCTTAATAAATTCTCTAGATATATCTACTTTGTCACACATCTGCGCTAATCCATCCAACATTCTGGGGGTAAACCGATGTAATAAATCAGCATTGACGCTAATAAATTGCTCATACTTTACCGCAGGGATTTCAGGCCATTGCTGCCAATTTACCGTAGGCATTACCCTTTTTGATTTTTCATCAGGAATAATAATAACTTGTGGCTTAGTAACTATCACATTTTCGATGCTAATTTGTGGGTAATCTGTGTCGCTGTTTGCAAATACATTGGTTACTTGGCAAGTTTCGATTAACTGATTGATCCATGTATTTTTTGATACAGTCATCATAGGCTCAGGCCACAACTGATAAAACCCAGTAAGCGTGGTTTTATCTTTCTGTGTAACTTTAATTGCGTTGAGTTTGGCCGTAAATGTCTCAGCTACTTGTTTACTTTGCTCAATATGACCCGTTAATTGACCTAGTTTTAGTATTTCCGAGGCAACCCCTTCAATAAAACGTGGATCACTTAAATATAATTCAATTCCTAAACGCTTTATTTGTGCTAAATCTTCGGCCTGATTACCATTTTTCCACGCAATTACCATGTCAGGTTTTAGCATGAGTAACTTTTCAATAGAAATACCATTGTAGCCACCAATACGCTCAATTTTAGTCGCCTCTTGCGGATAATCTGCGTAATCCAGCGTGCCCACTATTAAATCACCCGCCCCAATAGCATATAAATTTTCAACTATGTGTGGTGCTAAAGCCACTATACGAAGCGGCTTGTCAGCTAGGGCTTGAGGTACATTAACAGCAAACAATAACAGCCAAAAAACAATACGCTTTAACATTAGTAATCAAAGCCTTTCAATGCTTTTACGCCCGACTCAAACGCATGTTTTACATTACGTACTTCACTTACCGTATCGGCAAGCTCTATTAAGGTGCGATGCGCAGCACGACCAGTAATAATTACCGATTGCATAGGCGGTCTATTATTTACAGCAACAACCACTTCTTCAAGGTCGATATAACCATAGGTCACCATATAGGTGAGTTCATCGAGTAGTACCACATCGATACTGCTGTCGCTTAGCATCCGCTTTGACTCTTGCCATGTTGCTTGCGCTGCCGCGGTATCGGCCTCTTTATTTTGCGTATCCCACGTAAACCCGGTGTTCATAACAGCAAATTCAACCCCAGCACCTTGCAGTAAATTACGCTCACCACACTCCCATGTGCCTTTAATAAACTGACATACCGCAGCTTTTTTACCGTGCCCAACACAGCGTGCAACCACGCCAAAACCAGAAGTCGATTTGCCTTTACCGTTACCAGTAATAACCTGAAAAATGCCTTTTTCTCGTTGCGCTGCGGCTACTCGCGCGTCAACCTGTTCTTTTACTTTTTGTTGGCGCTGTTGGTGCTTGTCGTTAGTTGATTCAGTCATTGTTATGTCCTTGATAAATTTTAATAATTTGTTCAATATTTAAATGCGCTTTACACATATCAGCTAGGCGTTCTAATTGGCGTTCACGATGCTCATTTATACTAATCGCACTAATTGCACTTTCTGGTTTCACCCACTTTAACAGCTGCTCTGTGGCTGCAGGGCTATCAAACAAGCCATGTAAATAGGTACCAGCAATGGCATTATCGTCACTCACAAAACCATCGGTTTTAAAGTCATTGGGGTGTTTTTTAAAGCGAATGAGTGGCTTGTAGAGCGCCTTACCTTGACTAATACCTGCATGTATTTCGTAGCCATCACATGCAACCTGTTGCTCATTTAAATTAAGCACTGCGCTCACTCGGCTTAACACTTTTTGCTCACCCAATAGGGTATCAAAATCGCTAAGCGCTAAACCCGCCACTTGCCCCAACGATGACTCTACCCTATTTGGATCACTGATAGTATTGCCCAGCATTTGCATACCACCGCAAATACCCAATACTTTGCCACCATAACGTAGATGGCGCTTAATTTGCTGATCCCAGCTTTCATTTTTTAAAAACGCGAGATCGCTGAGTACATTTTTACTGCCAGGTACAATAATTAAATCAACAGCAGGAATTGCTTGTGTATGGCGCACATAGGTTATATTTATATTCGGGTGTAATCGCAGAGCATCAAAATCGGTATGGTTACTAATATGTGGCACTAACAGTACAGCAATATTTATACTGGCATCGGTCACATTATTATCTATGGCCACAGCATCTTCTGCATCAAGTGCTAAATCGTGCAAGTAAGGTAATACCCCTAATACAGGTTTACCGGTGTACTCCTCGAGCCAATCTAGCCCACCTTGTAATAAACTAATATCACCACGAAAACGGTTAATCACAAAGCCTTTTACCCGTGCTTGCTCAGACTCGCTTAATAACGCCAAAGTCCCGACTAAGTGCGCAAATACTCCTCCTTTATCAATATCGGCAATAATAATAACAGGGCAATCCACTTGCTCGGCGTAACCCATATTTGCAATATCGTTTGCGCGTAAATTAATTTCGGCTGGGCTGCCAGCCCCTTCTACCAGTAATAAATCAAAGCGTTTAGCTAAACGCTTATGCGAGGTTAATACTGCATCCATAGCCACTTTTTTGTAGTCATGGTAAGCATCGGCTTCCATATTGCTGATAGCTCTACCATGAATAATAACTTGTGCGCCGGTATCACTATTGGGTTTGAGTAATATAGGGTTAAAGTCGATTTCAGGTTCAACTTTTGCGGCTATGGCTTGTAATGCTTGGGCTCTGCCAATTTCGCCACCATCGTGCGTTACGGCACTATTGAGCGCCATATTTTGTGGTTTAAACGGTGCAACATTAACCCCTTGGTTAGCAAACACTCTGCAAAGTGCTGCCACTAAGGTGCTTTTACCCGCATCGGAGGTGGTACCTTGTACCATTAATGTTTTCATTATTTACCCACCAGCTGGCGCTTACGAAAATACAAGATACTTAAAAAGAATAGACTACCAATGGCCGCCGTGATCACCCCTATTGGCAGCTCTTGGTTAGCGAGTAATGAACGTGCCAGTACATCGACCCATACCATAAATATACCCCCGACTAATCCGGTCATTAACAATCCAACACTACTGCCTTGAGAGATAAAAAAGCGCACTATGTGCGGCACCATTAAGCCAACAAAGCCAATTCCGCCACACATAGCAACCAATACGGCAGTGATCAATGAGCTTAAAATAAGCATTAAAACTCGAAAGCGATGCACCCGAACACCAAGCGTTGTTGCGCTTTCATCACCTAACAACATGGCATTAAGTTGACGTCTAAAACCTAACATAATGACTGTACATGTAATGATGACCAAGGCAGGTAATAACAGTGACGGCCATTGCGCCCTAGCAAAACTTCCCAAAGTCCAAAATAAAATAGCCGCGACGGCCTGCGGATCGCTCCAATAAAGTAACAAACTGGTAAAGGCGCTAAATAAAAATGATAAGGCCACCCCAGCCAATAACATCGACTCAACTTGGGCGTTGCGTTGACTGCCAGCAATTAAAATTAATAACCCCATTGCTACTAAACTGCCAATTAAGGCTGCTGCTGATAGCGCAATGCCTGCGCCTATTCCAACAAAAGCCATTAATACTACGACTCCTAATGATGCTCCCGACGAAATACCAAACAAATAAGGGTCAGCCAATGGATTACGAGTAACTGTTTGTAATATCAATCCAGCAATCGCTAAACCGCTGCCGGCCAAAAAAGCCAGTAACGTACGTGGCATTCTTAATTCAATAATAATGCGGCTGGTAAATGAGGCCTCGCTTGAAAAAGTTAAGCTATGGTATACATCTGCGAGCGAGGTAGGGGCAGCACCAAAGCTCAATGCCACAAATAAACTAAATACAGCGCATAACAGTGCAATAATTAACGCCACACCATGGTTAGACATAATCGCCATGTTATTGGTATCCATAATAATAGGTAATATGGGGAATAGACTCACCATTGGACGCCGTTTGAGGGTGAGTATTAACTTGCGCGCAAACACCAAAAACCTCATCAAGCATTTGCTCGGTAATCACCTTATTAGGCTTTCCCGCGCTAGCGATTTCTCCGTTTTTAATAACCACTAACTCATCGCACATAGCTGCCGCTAAATTTAAATCATGAAATGAAGCAAACACAGTAATGCCCAAAGATTTAGCCAGCTCCATTAATTGAATTTGATATTTAACGTCAAGGTGGCTTGTGGGTTCATCCATAATGAGTAGCTGTGGTTGCTGCACAATCGCTCTGGCAATAAGCGCTCGTTGCTTTTCACCGCCAGATAGTGAGTCAAATGACTGATTGCAATGAGATTCAAGCCCAACACGACTAATAGCCTGCGCTATTTTTTGTTTATCTGCTTGGGTGGTCGAGCTAAATAGCGTTTTATGCGGGGTAAGCCCTAGAGCTACAACATCGAATAACGAGAGATTAAATTGCGACGGTGTTTCTTGTAGCACTACCGCAACTTGCTTGGCATAGTCTTCGCTTTTTAGCTGCCAAATATCGGTATCGTTAAATTTAATGTCGCCTGCTGATGGCTGATTAAATCGATATAAGCACCGCAGTAAACTCGACTTTCCTGCCCCATTAGGGCCGATTAAACCAATAAATTTACCACGCTCAATGCTCACATTAATGTGCTTAAGAATTAATGTATTGTCCACTCGCCAAGAAACGTTGTTAACGGTTAAAAGCGGTAAGTTTAAAGAGGTGTGAGTGTGCAAAAAATTATCCTAGGCAGGGAAACACCCACACTCAGTACTAATATGTACCAAAAAGAAAATGAGTTAACCCGCTCGTTATATGAAGTTTTAAGGCATTTGTATTTGACTTACAGTAAAACTGATCACAATTACGGGAATAGTTGAGGAGTCCCACCTCATTCCAAATGCTTGGCTATTATGCGCAGATACGTAAATAATTTAAAGCAAAAAAACCGCACTCAACTGAGTGCGGTTAAAAGGGAGTGTTTTAACTAGGTTTAGTTAAAACTTATATTCCATACCTAAACCTAGGTAATCTTGGTCAACGTTGTTGTCCATATCAAAGCTTGAGTAAAAACCAAATATTTTAAGGTTTTTGTTTAGCTTATGGTCAACACCTACCGATATCGCGCTTTTATCATCGCTGTCATCAAAATCCATTGTTTGGTATTGCATTTTGAAAGTGTTGCTACCCATAAGGTAAGCTGCATTCACTAAGTAACCGTCAGCCTCAGCGCTGCCATCTACTTTTTCTTGTGTTTGGTACATAGCGCCAACTCTAAAATCTTCAATTTTACCTTGAACTGTTGCACGCACTACATCGTAACCATTGACTTCGCTATCAGCAGCAATGGCAGCATATACTGCGCTCTTTTTAAGTGCTGAGTCACCGTAGGTCACTGCCATTGAATAACCGTTATCTGCATCTACATCGTCTTCGGCAATAAATGTAGCAAGTACTTTAAAGCCTTCGTAGCTTTTAGATGTATAAGTGATCGAATCACCTAAGCGGTTTTCACCTTTAAAAACATTTTTAATATCGCCTTCAAGGTCATTAAATAAATCTAACTTACCTTGTGATTGTTTAAGCGCTGTATCGTTACGACCCACAACAACTTGACCATAGGCACCTTTTAAACCTACATACTGGTTACGTGCAGAAATATTGTCGTCATTATCACCTTTCGAGTCAGCATCAGATACATCAACTTGAAACTCAAACTTATAAACTGCTTCTAATCCATCAGTAATCTTTTCAGATCCTTTTAGGCCAAAGCGAGATGCATTACTTTTAATTTCAGTGAAAGACCCTTCACCATCATCAGATGATTGAACGGTTACATTTGCTTTACCGTAAATATCTACCTCTGCAAGTGCATTAAAAGATAAACCACTAAGTAGGGCTAAGCATAAGCTCGATTTTGCAAATTTCATGTTATTTCCTCGATAATCACAAGAGACTAATTTTTAAAACAGCGGCAGTGTGTCACTACTAAATGACAAAAATATTACAAAGGACACATTTTTGTCTTTTTAAGTTAATAAAACTGCATTAAATCTGAAATCAAAATAACATGTAAAATAAACTGCCTACTGACTACCTACTTTGTTTCAATAAACTCGGTGTCATTCGCGACAGCAAATTAACCAAGGTTTCTATCAAGTCTTTCTGTTCGTTATCTCTATGATAGGCAACAAATACATCTCTTGAAGTATTTTCTACCCCTTTAACATGAAAAAGTTCGCCTTTTTCTAAATGATCTTTAACTAATACCTGTGGAATAAACGCACTGCCGCCACATTGCAGTATTAAATCAAGCGCAATTCGTCCTGTACTGGTTCTAAAATAAGGCGGTGTTTTACCGGTAAACTGACGCGCATGCCAAAGAGAAAACGTGGTTCCCCAATCAACATACACATATTGATTATCAAAAAAGTTATCACTGGTTGCCGTATCGTAACCACTCACCGGAATAATAGGCAGTTCACAAATACGTTCAACCACAAGTTCATCAACTTTAGGGGGATCAAACAAAATGGCTAAATCAAGTGTGCGCTCCAACAATAAGCGAGTACTTTCTTGTTGCGCCTTCACTTCTGCCACCAGCGATACACCAGGCATAGCCGATACAATATTTGTAATACCAAACTGTAAAAATGCATCCCAAATATTAGGCGTACCTGCTAAACTAATTTGCTTATGCATATTATCTGCAAGTGCAACATCCACTTTGGCTCTTTGCATCCCGGTAATAATCATTTGCGCATGCGGTAACAAACGCTCACCTGGGGCGGTGAGTTGAATATTATTACGCTGACGAATAAATAAATTTACGCCTAAGCCCTGCTCTAATTGGCGAATTCTAAAACTCACCGCAGACTGCGTTATGTATAGGTTTTCTGCCGCTTTACCAAAATGGCGAGTACGCACCACTTCAACAAATGTTTTTAATAAATCTATGTCCAATTTTTTATCCTCACGATAAAAATTTTTTGTTTAAAAAAATAGCGATTATGTCCCATACTCCAGCTAATAATTGGTATGAGGGTACAGCTATGAGCAATGATATTTCACTACTTCGTCAAGCATTCGTAAGTCAACGTCAATTTTATGATGACCAAAACTTTCCACGCGGATTTAGCCGCAGCGGACACTTTACCCTGTTAGAGGCAAGTATTTTAGAACAGCATGGTGTTGTTTTAAAAAGCCTGTATAACAAAACAGTTGAGCCACAAAACGAACATCAGCAACAATTTGTAAATGCTGTCAGTGGCATAATAGAGCCAAGTAACCCAATTGAGCGAGCATGGGTTAAATATTTAAAGTTAACAACCTGCAAAACAAAATTCCATACATTATTTGGACGCTCAAAAATTTCAGGGCCAACACCAATAAGCCAAGATTATTATTCTGAGGCAGACAATCTATAAGTCACTACAATAGTTGCTTTTTGGCGTTTTAGCAGTTACAACTTGTATAAGCAAACACTTTTGCAAAATTTAAACAAGGCTGTTACGTGACGCACAGAATACTTATTGTTGAAGACACTCCGACTATTGCGCGAGTGCAAAAGCATATCGCGCAAAAAGTCGGCTACGAGGTTGATATTGCTCAATCGTTGGCTGAGACTAAAGAGCTAATAAGTAAGCACCATTATTTTTGCGCAGTGGTCGACTTCATATTACCTGACGCGCCACAAGGTGAAGCGGTTCCATGTACCATTGCTGCAGATATTCCTACCATAGTGATGACAGGCAATATCGATAAGCATACCCGTGATACCGTTGAAAAATACCCCATTATTGATTACATCATTAAAGGCAATAAACAAGCCTATGAGTATTTAGAGAAGCAGCTTTACCGCCTACCCCGTAATAAGCATGTAAAAGTATTGGTTGTTGATGACTCTGCGTCAACACGCCAATACATATGTAGTTTATTAACACGTCACAAATATCAAATATTACAAGCAGCCGATGGCCTAGAGGCGCTTAAAGAGCTTGAAAGCACCCCCGATATTTCTGTGATTATTACCGACAAAGAAATGCCTAATATGGGCGGTATTGAGCTATGTAATGAAATTAGACGCATTTATAGTAATGACGAAAAAGCCATAATTGGTATTTCAGGTATCACTTCGTCTAATTTATCTGCCTTATTTTTAAAAAATGGAGCAAATGACTATTTATACAAACCATTTAACAGTGAAGAATTTTACTGCCGGTTAAGCCAAAACGTCGATATGCTAGAGCATATCGAAACTATAAAACGACAAGCCAATACAGATTACTTAACTAAACTCCCTAATCGTCGTTACTTTTTTGAAGAGGCTAACAAGTCATTAAAGCAGTTTAAAAAAGCAAAAGCACCAGCCATGTTAGCTATGCTTGATATTGACCATTTTAAAGCTATTAATGATACCTATGGCCATGATGCCGGAGATGAAGTGCTTAAAGGGCTGGCTGTATGCTTTAATAAATATTTTGAAAACCAATTGGTTGCCCGTTTAGGCGGAGAAGAATTTGCGGTATTTTTTACTGAACTGACCGAGCAAGAAGCACTAAAACGACTAGAAAGTTTTCGATTATTTATTGAGCTTAATAGCCATGAGTTTAGCCAAGCACAAATCAAGTTTACGCTGTCGATAGGCTTCAGCCACAGTGAAACCTATCAAATTGACGAACTATTAAAACAAGCCGACTTAAAGCTCTACAAAGCCAAAGAGTCGGGGCGTAATAAAGTGGTTTAGTTTAACTAAACCACACCTGAGGCGACAATGGCTGCTTTTCTGCGTTTACGCGACTGATGATATGAATCCCAACTAAAAATAGCCAGTGCACTCCAAATACACGCAAAGGTAATTACACGCTCAGCATCAAACACTTCACCATAAAACACCACTGCTAAAATAAACATTAAGCTAGGCCCTATGTACTGAAAAAAACCAAGCGTAGTGTATTGCAATCGCTTAGCCGCGCCGGTAAAACACAGCAATGGCAGTGTAGTCACTATACCTGCACTTACTAATAGCGCATTAGTTAGCCAATCATTCGCTGGTAAATTAGACGTTTCAGTCGGCACCATTAACCACCAATAGGTCAGTGCCACCGGTAATAATATTAATGCCTCAATTAAAATCCCAGGCAGGGCATCAACCTGTAGTTTTTTACGTAATAGGCCATATAACGCAAAAGAAGTCGCTAACGAAAATGCCACAACCGGAAATGAACCAAAACTAATTAACTGTAATAAAACACCTATAAAAGCCAAGGCAACAGCAGCTCCTTGCAACTTACGTAACCGCTCGTTTAAAAACACCATACCAAGTAATACATTTAACAAAGGATTGATATAGTAGCCTAAGCTGGCATCTAGCATGTGGTTGTTATTAATAGCCCATATAAACAACCCCCAGTTAAACCCCAATAAGGTCGAGGTAACAACTAGCATCAGAATTAATTTAGGTTGGATTAAAATGCGTTTAATTTTATTCCAGTAGTTGAGCATACTCACCACCAAAATAAGAAACATCACTGACCAAATAACACGATGCATTAAAATTTCAAATGCTGATACATGTTGGATCATCTTAAAATAAATGGGTGCTAGGCCCCACATAAAAAAGGCGAGGCAGGCAAAAATGGCGCCCTTTCGCTGCTCGGTATCAATCGACATAGTAACCACTTGATGATTTAAAAGGCCGTAAGTTTAACCCCCTCTCACTTTTTAGCCAACTAAATACGTGCCCGTTCCAAACGCTATTTGTACCGACTGCTCGTTATGTAACTCCATTCGGCACACGCACACTTTATTTCCTGAGCGAATAAGTGTGGCGCTGGCAATAAATACCTCCCCTTTACCTGGGCGTAAATAATCAGTACGTAAATCTATAGTGCCCAGTGTGGCTAACTTTTTATGCACACTGGGTAAGTCGGCATCGTCTAGTTTTCCTATTACACTTGCTGCAGCAAGCATTCCGCCTACATTGTCGAGCACCGCAGAAATCACTCCACCGTGAAGAATCTTTTGCGCCGGATTACCAATTAATACGTCTTGCCAAGGAAATGATATTTTAGCTTGTTCAGTACTAAGTGACTCTACTGCTATTTTTAAAAACTGGTTAAAGGGCATGTTATTAACAAACAGCGCCCCTACTTGATCGATCAACATTTCTTTATTCATTATTATTCTCTATGTTTTCAGTGGTACGATGAGTAAAGCACAGCTTGAGGCTATTGTAACCCCCTGCAGATTTTAGTTTATCACTACAGATGTGTGTACCAAGTAATGAAAGCTAAAGACATCCTGGTAAAAAACCACTAAAATAGCGCCGATGAATACACTAACTCCTTCTCCTAATACGCTTGTGCGTAAACCCGAAACTGTACTCAAACAAGTGTTTGGTTACAGTGAATTTCGCGACGGTCAAAGTGCAGTAATTGATGCCGCCATTAATGGCCAAGATTCATTAGTATTACTGCCCACCGGTGGTGGTAAATCGGTGTGTTACCAAATACCCGCGCTGGTATTAGAGGGAGTCACCATTGTTATTTCTCCGCTGATCTCTTTAATGCAAGATCAAGTCACCCAGTTACAAGCACTGGGAGTTAAGGCCGCTTATGTCAATAACAGCCTAGCTCGCGAAGAACAACAATTAGTGTATCAGCAATTGCATCAAGGGCTGATAAAGCTACTTTATGTAGCTCCTGAAAAAGTGCTACAACGCGACTTTTTAGAGCGGCTCTCTCATTTGAATGTTAGCTTGTTTGCTATTGATGAAGCACACTGTGTTTCTCATTGGGGTCACGATTTTAGACCGCATTATTTTCGTTTAAATGAGCTTAAACAACGCTTTGCACATGTGCCTATGATGGCACTCACTGCCACTGCCGATAAAGCGACTCGCTTTGATATTGTTGAGCAACTCAAGCTACAACAGCCCTACATTCATACCGGCAGTTTTGATCGCCCTAATATTCGTTACACCATAGAAGAAAAATTTAAACCTATGGTGCAATTACTGCGTTATTTAAAAGAGCAAAAAAATCAAAGTGGTATTATTTATTGCACCAGTCGTAAACGTGTTGATGATATAGCTGAAAAGCTTGCTGATGCAGGCCTTAATGCTGCCGCTTACCATGCGGGAATGAGTAACGAGCAACGTCAGTTTGTGCAAACCGGGTTTGCCCGTGACGATATTCAAATTGTGGTTGCCACCGTTGCCTTTGGTATGGGAATTAACAAGCCTAACGTACGCTTTGTTCTGCATTACGACATTCCAAAAAGTATTGAAGCTTATTACCAAGAAACAGGCCGTGCTGGACGAGATGGGCTTGCTGCAGAGGCCATCATGTATTTTGACCCTGCCGATATAGGTCGGGTTAGACGCTTTTTTGAAGATATTGACGATGAACAACGCCGCCGCGTAGAAGAGCAGCGCTTTAATGCCATGGCCAGCTTTGCCGAAGCACAAACGTGTCGCCGTCAAATATTATTGAACTACTTTAGTGAGTACCAACGCGAGCCCTGTGGTAACTGTGACATTTGCTTAAATCCACCTAAAAGTTTTGATGGCACATTGGTCGCACAGCAAGCACTTTCGTGTGTGTATCGCGCACAGCAACGATTTGGGTTAGGTTACATTGTAGAATTATTACGTGGCGCGAATACTAGCCGCATTCGTGATAACAACCACCATGAACTCAGCACCTATGGCATAGGTAAAGATAAAAGCAGTGAGTTTTGGCTCAGTATTTTACGCCAACTTATTCATCAAGGGCTATTAAGCCAAGATATAACCCAAGGCGCTTCATTGCGTTTAACTGAAGCTGCACGCGCTATTTTAAAAGGTGAATATGCACTGCAATTGGCCGAGCCTCGCTTACAAGCTAAACACGTTTATCAGGATAAGTTAGCGCAGTTTAATTACGATAAAAAACTATTCGCTCGCCTGCGTGCATTGCGTAAAGAGTTAGCCGATGCCGATGATGTGCCGCCTTATGTAGTCTTTAACGATAAAACGCTAGCCGAAATGGCGCAGCTTATGCCCACTAACGACAGTGAATTTTTAAAAGTGTCGGGGGTTGGTTTTACTAAATTAAACAAGTATGGCGGTGAGTTTTTAACCGCAATTCGACATTACCTAGCAACGCAATAAGCCCCTTATGACCGAACTTGAATACGATCACACACATCAATGTATTATTGTTAAACCGACAGAGCTGCCGCACGATGAAGACTTTGAATTGTGGGGAACGTTATTTTTGCACAGCGATGAAATTAGCATTAATGAGTATGCCGCTGGGGCAGATCGTCATCAACTGCGTTTTAACTATGCTAACCACACGTTTAATTTAAATTTTGAGCATTATAGCCAAAGTGTGTGGATTAATGGTGAAGGGCAAGATGCCGACAACCTATTGGCAGCGTTAACATTTTATTTAACTTAAATGCATAGCTAATACCTTATAATCGCTATAAAAATAAAACTAAATCTGTCTTTTACTTACATATCAATAACAATGATGTAAGCTAAGAGTAAGTGTTTTATTTTGCAAAATAGCGCTAAAGAGGGTCAATGTTAAATAGAAAATGGATTGCACGTAGTTGTTTTAGCCTTTCTATTTCGAGTATGTTTATGCTCAGCGTTTGTGCGCAAGAAGCGCCACTAGCCCAAAGCTGCCCTAGTGACGACTCATCACAAACTCATGAAAATAATTTGCGTCGTCAAATTACATCTCAAACTCCAACACTCACAGCACAAAGTAACACTAAAATTGCCTCCATCACTTTGCAACAGCTTAATGTATTTAATACTGAACTAGAGGCTGAAAACAATGCATTATTTCGTTTTGCCAATCGGGCACACATACAAACCGAGCCTGAGGTAATTAAGAGTATTTTACTGTTTAAGTCGGGCGATACCTTTAATCCAAAAACGCTGGCCGAATCTGAGCGGTTACTGAGAAAACAAAGTTATTTATATGATGCACAAATTATTGCTGACGAAAATTGTGATGGAAATATTGATGTAACCGTGGTGACTCGCGATTTGTGGACTTTACTGCCCGAACTTAGCTTTAGCCGCAGTGGTGGCGAAAATAAATCAAGTATCGGCTTTCGCGAGTCTAACTTATTTGGTTGGGGCAAACGGTTATCGTTTGCACGTAAAACAAACAGTGACCGAAATGGTTATTTATTTGTTTACGATGATCCTAATATCTTATCAACTCGCTACCGAGGGCGTTTAGAGTATGCCGACAACAGCGACGGCAAAAGTCATTTAGTTGAACTAACCTACCCGTTTTATGCCATCGATACGCCCTATAGTTATGGCGCCCTGAGTTACTCAACCCAACGAGAAGAAGCCTTATACATCAGAGGTGAAAAGTTTAGTGAGTTTGAACAAAAAACCGACCTAAACCAGGTATTTTTTGGCCACTCTAAAGCCCTTAGTCATAACTGGACCCAGCGCTTGAGCCTTGGTTATATTGATGAGCAACACACTTTCAAAGCGATTGATTCTACCACTACAGCAGTGGCTGAAAACAGAAGCTTAAGTTACCCCTACATCAGCGGCCATTGGTTTGAAGATAACTTTATAAAAGTACGTAACTTTGACAGTATTTATCGTACTGAGGATTTAAATTTAGGCTGGAATATCAAAGCCACCCTGGGCTACTCCGATGAATCAATAAGTAACGACGATAGCCGCGCTGTGTACTCGTTTAATTTTAACAAAGCCCATTTTAGCACTAACCATACCCTTTGGCGTTTTCATGCAGATATTCAAGGCTATTGGAATAACGAGAAAAAACAGCTCGAAAACTTGCTCACTACTAGCCAAATTCAATATTATTTAAATACCAGTATTGATCAATCTTGGTATGTAAAAGCAAGGCTGCAATACGCAAAAAACCTCACTAATGATAAACAGCTCACCCTAGGGGGCGAAACTGGACTTCGTGGCTATCCTATGGAATTTCAACATGGGGATCGGAGTTTTTTAGTCAGTTTAGAAAAGCGCTATTACTGGGAATATGACTTACTACAGCTGTTTAAAGTGGGAGGGGCGGCCTTTTTAGATATCGGTCGAGCTTGGTATAACAGCGACTCGAACACTCAGTATCAAGTTGAGAACACCCCAGTGCTAAAAAATGTGGGCTTAGGTTTGCGCCTTGCGCCAAGTCGCGCCAATGCGGGTACCATGATCCACCTTGATATAGCCGCGCCACTAAATAAATATGATGATGTTGACTCGGTACAGTGGCTACTGAGCGTTAAAAATTCTTTTTAAATCACTACTGCGCACAAAGTTAACGCGTTACACTTTGCGCCTATCATTATTGTGAGAATACGTTTTGGAATTAATCTCTCTTTTAGAGCTTGTGGGCACACAATATAAGCTAATCGTAACCGTGATTGCGCTGTTGAGCTTTCCGTTATTGTTAAAGCTCACTAAAAAGTTACTCGAAAAAGCCATTAGAGGTAAAATCGATTTACACCGAAAATACCGAGCAGAGTTACTATTAAAAATAATACTCGCCTTTGTTATGTTGTGTTTAGTGTTAGTTTTTTGGGGAATAGAGCTGCGTGGTTTACTGGTATTAGGCTCTTCTTTATTTGCCATGTTAGGTGTTGCGCTGTTTGCGGCTTGGTCATTATTGAGCAACTTAACTGCTTTTTTACTGATGTTTATTCAAAATGACTGCCGTGTAGGTTATTGGGTGAGAATTGTGGATGGAGCTAACGCCATTGAAGGGCGTATTATTGAAATGGGGCTGATGAATGTCTTACTCGAACACGTTGATGGTCACAGAGTGATTTACCCTAATAACTTATTTGTTACCCGCCCGGTGTTAGTGCTTAATACGGAGCCTAAACCAACAAAAGCGCCTAAAATCAAACGCATTATTGGCCCTAAACCGCGTAGCTAAACAACACCTATTAAAAAACCGCGTTAGCTTAAAACTAAGGCGGTTTTTTATATCTACAGATAGAGTCATACCAACTCACTTAATTGAGCAAATTGGTATTAATTATTTAGTTCAGCCGTTTTCAGCTCATCATCTAAATCATTTATCTCATCAATAAACGTTTCTAACTGCTGCTCTACCAAGCTATTTGCATGTGCAAAATAAGCAATATGGAATACGGCATCGCCTTCATTTACCAGTGGCATAGTTTGCTGGCCAATAATAATACCGCTTCGAGGAGCAAGGAGTTCAAGTTCTGAATCGCCAAGCGGACTGCTAATATAAGCAAGCACTTGGCTTTTCATTACTCGCTCACCTAACGATACTTGCGCTCTTACTATGCCGTCTACTTCTGCACGCACCCAACTAGTGGAACTTGCAATCACAGGATCAGGCAGTTTTTTAGGACGTTTACCGCGTATCATTTTTAAATGTCGCATAACATAATCAACCCCTTGCACGCCTGCAGCAATCGCAATAGGGTCAAAGCGCAGTGCTTCACCCGCCTCATAAGTAATAACAGGTATACCTAAATTAGCGGCTTCACTACGCAGCGAGCCATTACGTAATGACGCATCTATAACCGCAGGCGTACCAAAGGCTTTAGCCATTTGCGCTGTTGCTTCATCGGCTAAATTAGCGCGAATTTGCGGTAAGTTAGTACGGTGAATCGCCCCCGTATGCAAATCAATAATATGCGTACAATGCACAGCTACTTGGTTAAAAAACATATACGCCATACGACCTGCTAATGAACCACGCTCAGACCCCGGAAAACTTCGGTTCATATCACGGCGATCGGGCAAATAACGCGATTTATGAATAAAACCAAATACATTCACAATCGGGACCGCTATTAATGTACCACGCAGCTGATTAGGGTCGATTTTAGCCAGTAACTGGCGCACAACCTCAACCCCATTTAGTTCGTCGCCGTGTATAGCCGCACACACCATCAATACAGGGCCTTCCATTACACCGTTAACCACTTCAATAGGAATATTAAGCGGTGAATGGGTGTAAAGCTTTGCAGCCTCTAGCGCGAGTGTTTTACGTTCACCTACACCAATACTTTCACCTAATAGGGTGAAAGGTCGGTTAATTTTAACCTTTGCCACGAGTTGCCGTTCCTTTACTTGCAGCATTTTTCTCGATGAAATCAATCACCATGCCCGCAATATCTTTACCTGTTGCCACTTCAATCCCTTCAAGACCTGGCGATGAATTTACTTCCATAACCAAAGGACCACGAGATGAGCGAAGTAAGTCAACGCCAGCAACGTTTAAGCCCATTGCTTTTGCCGCTGCTACCGCTGTTTTACGCTCTTCTGGCGTAATACGCACCAGTGTAGCGCTACCACCACGGTGAAGGTTTGAGCGGAACTCGCCTTCCTGTGCTTGGCGTTTCATTGCAGCAATCACTTTATCTCCGAGTACAAAGCAACGAATATCCGCACCACCCGCTTCTTTAATATATTCTTGTACCATGATATTGGCTTTTAAACCCATAAACGCTTCAATAACACTTTCAGCCGCTTTACGTGTTTCAGCAAGTACCACACCAATACCTTGAGTACCCTCAAGTAGCTTAATAACGACCGGTGCGCCACCTACCATTTCGAGTAAGTCTTTTACGTCATCTGGCTTGCTAGCAAAGCCTGTTACCGGCATGCCTACGCCTTTGCGTGATAATAATTGTAGAGAACGTAATTTATCGCGCGAACGAGAAATAGCCACAGACTCATTGACCGGATAAACCCCCATCATTTCAAACTGGCGTAATACAGAACAGCCATAAAAAGTAACTGATGCGCCAATACGCGGAACAATGGCATCAAAATCTTTTAGGTTTTCGCCGCGGTAATGGATTTCAGGTTGATCTGAGTTTATATTCATATAACAACGTAGCGCGTTAATCACTTTTACTTCATGACCACGTTGCTCAGCCGCTTCAATTAAACGACGCGTTGAATATAAATTTTTGTTGCGAGATAAAATACCAATTTTCATAGTTAAAACCTTAACTAAATTATGTTGAGCAAGCACATATAAGTATGTTGCTACTCAACGAATTCTTATAATAAATGTGATAAAGCCGGATCAACGACTATACGATTTTCCATAGCTGTGCGCCCTAATAACATTCTAAACTTCATTGACGCACGACTTGTTAATGTAATTTCTATTGGCCAACTAAATTCGCCAGCATGTAGTGTAGTTTCAATAAAGTAACGCAGTTCTTTTTGGCCACTAGAGCTGGTAACGTACTTCATTTTTTTAACTTTGGCATTGCAGGTAATTTGCGTTTGCTCGTCTTCTTGCAATGGTTGGGCTATAAATTTAACCCATTTTTCGCCTTCCACTTCATATTCTTCAATATTAATTGCATGAATACAGGAAGTACGTGCACCGGTATCTATTTTTGCTTTAATTTGCTCGATGCCCAGCTCGGGTAAACTCAACCACTCACGCCAACCAACTGTTATTTTTGTCGTCATAAATGTGCCCTTAGTAAAAAAAGTGTTTTATACGCTACAGCAAATAAAACACCAACAAAATAAATTCATCTACTCGATAAGCCGATTTGATTGACCTTTTAAGTTAACTCGTTTAACAATGCAGTTCTTACGTATGCATTTAACCATAGGCTAAAACATAAGTTTTTGTTGCTAAACTCAGTTTAACATATACAAAGTAAAGCTAAATTTTATTTAACTAGGGTCTGTGGACCTTTACGAATTAATATTTGTTCAAACTAGGGGCAATTTAATCGCGGCGCGAGGTTTGTAACCTAGTGGGCTCGATAACTGCTCCTGCGTTATTCTACTGGCTTACATCCATGTAAGAATAAGTCAAAGCCGAGC
>NZ_PNCN01000228.1:0-649 GCF_005886135.1 Pseudoalteromonas sp. S4741
AAGTGCGGTTGATACCAAGCATCACCTCATAGTGGCGCATGACGTGACCAACGTGCCAGATAGAGGCCAGCTTGCGTCAATGACGAAACTCGCACAAGAAGCATTGCGCAAGAAAGATATACGGGTATTAGCAGATAAAGGTTACTTCAGTCAGCCTGATATAAAAGACACTATCGATTTGGGTGCAGAGCCAATCATGCCCAAGACGGATACATCGTCCTCTGAAAAGAAAGGGATATTTAACCGCTCACTTTTCAAATACGATGCAAATAAAGATATTTACTTATGCCCCGCTGGTAATGAACTTCAAAATCGAATGCAGGTATTTGAGCAAGGTAAATACCTTGATGTTTACTTCAATCACATTGCTTGTCGAGATTGTAAAATAAGAAGTCAGTGCACTAACTCTAAAAAAGACCCTAGGCGAATAAGGCGGTGGGTGCATGAGGTTCTGACAGAAGAAATGCTTCAAAAACTAAAGAATCAACCTGAATTGATGCTTCATCGAAAGCAAACTGTTGAGCACCCCTTTGGCACAATTAAACTCTGGATGGGAGCTACCCACTTACTAACACGAGGTTTAAAAAGCGTGGGGACAGAAATAAGTCTTCATGACGTAGCTTACAACATAAGAAAAATCAAAACAAGT
>NZ_PNCN01000229.1:0-485 GCF_005886135.1 Pseudoalteromonas sp. S4741
TTAGGGTCTGTTGACCTTTCAAGGTTGAATTTGCAGCAGTCTGTTTGGTATTTAGGCAAGGCAGAGCCTATCTATACCCAAATTACCTTAATCTGCGAGTTTCAGTTGGAATTAAAAGCTATTTTGACAAGGCATTGATTGAAAATAATGGTTATTCCCTTGTTAAAATCAATAACGCAGTATAAATAGCTTTTAAACCAACCCGTAGGGCGTTTCACAGAAACTTACTCCCTTCGTTGTTCCTTTTTAAAAGGGACGACCATTATTGCAAAGGGAACGCCTTGATATTAAGTCCCCGTGAAACGCTGAATTCTGTATATTAAGGCAATTTGGGTATAATGTGGTTATTCCCCATAAATAGGCGATAACGCAGCATCAATGCCAAACAGGCGTTGCCCGGAGGGTTCTGCCTAGGGGCAATTAACTCTTTGTTGCCTACATGGATGTAGGTAAGGGGCGTGAGCAGGACGCGGAAGCTTTGCTCG
>NZ_PNCN01000230.1:0-506 GCF_005886135.1 Pseudoalteromonas sp. S4741
CGGTCAGCGGTCAGCGGTCAGGTAATAAAAATAAAACACCGAGCCTTTTGCAAGCGAAATTTTTAGGTTTTAGTGGGATTTTACCTCGCCCAGGTTTTAGCAATGAGAAACTGTATTTCTAACGTGAGTAAGCACTACGTCCACATTAAAAGTTGACGATGATATTATTTGTAGAATGTAGCTTGCTGGCGTTTAAATACTCATGGTGATTTTGAACGTCTCATTTACTCCTCTTTCACTTCTCTTTGTGCATTTAGGTTTTTAAGGGCGTTATTCACAAAGAGGTTAAGAGGCGCTGCGCTTTTAAAGAAGTGGCTGAATGCAAAATTTAGCGGTGTGTATAATTGGGTTTAACTAATATCTGTTAGCCTTCTCAAATTTCAGACACAAAAAAACCGACTTTCGTCGGTTTCTTTTCTATTAACTTTAATTGTAATAGAAAGTGGTGGGCGCAGGACGTATCTTCTAAGAGTGAACCTCCGACCGCCTGGTTCGTAGCTTGCTAC
>NZ_PNCN01000231.1:0-470 GCF_005886135.1 Pseudoalteromonas sp. S4741
ATCGGATTTTGAAGCCATGGAAAGATCAGTCAAGTGATCATAAAAATATTCTTAACTGATCTGCATTACGCATTTGCGGGGTTTTTAATTTATGATGCCGATGCTTTATAGCGCGTTGTTATTGTTTTGCCATAAGATGGTTTAAGTTTTTACTGTGTGCTGTAAAATAACTGCATATTTTTTACAGACTCGCCGTGGCGAGCAACATACAGAGTAACCATAATGGAAAATAAACTAACCGCAATCGACACTCTCGCGGAACTTGAAAGCTTTTTACTACAAGTGGAAAACGGCGGTTTAGGTTTAACTGGCGTAGCAGGCGTCGGCATGGCAACTAATAATGCCGACGGCAGCCGTTTTGTCGCGGTGTTTGATGACAAGCAACAGCTTTTATTAGCCCGTGAAATTACCGAAGAGATTTTTCAAAGCGGCCAAGATATGGTGCGCAACGGCGTAGGGCGTAAGCACTA
>NZ_PNCN01000232.1:0-564 GCF_005886135.1 Pseudoalteromonas sp. S4741
CGTTATAAATGATATGGAGAATGTAACGATTCTGGTGTTGAATGGCTCAAAGAAATGCCTGTACACTGGAAGTTATTGAAGGCTAAGCACATATTCAAAAAAGTACAAAGACCTGTAAGGCCGGAAGATGGAATTGTGACAGCATTTCGTGATGGTGAAGTTACTCTTCGGAGTAATAGAAGAACAGATGGTTTTACTAATGCAGCAAAAGAAATTGGTTATCAAGGCGTTAGAAAAGGCGACCTTTTAGTTCACGCAATGGATGGTTTTGCTGGCGCAATAGGTATAAGTGATTCCAACGGCAAATGTTCCCCAGTATGCTCTGTTTGTACGCCGTGGCAGCTGAGTCGAATTAACTCGAAGTACTATGGTTATTTAGTACGTCAACTAGCGGTAACGGACTATATCACCTCTTTAGCTAAGGGAATTCGTGAAAGATCAACCGAGTTCAGATTTAACGAGTTCTCTAGTTTATTTTTAGCTATGCCACCTAAGGTTGAACAACAAAAAATAGCCAGCTTCCTCGATCACGAAACCGCTAAAATCGACACCTTAATCACCAGC
>NZ_PNCN01000233.1:0-1255 GCF_005886135.1 Pseudoalteromonas sp. S4741
CATATATGTTTTGGTGTAATAAAAAATCAAGAAGCGTTTAAGCTCCAAGAAAGTTAAATACGATCTTGAAGCCTATAAAGAGAGATGGTATCTACAAAATAGTGTGCGCCATCCCATCAGCCTTAGTTTACCTCGCACACGTTTTAGGCTCGAAGCCCGTCGCTCGTAGCCCGTTAACCTTTAACCTTTAACCTTTAACCTTTAACCTAAACCATCGCGGCTTTTACATATACATCAAAGCGGTTTTTCTTGGTTTTGATTTGCATGCTTGGGGTTTTATCATTTAAAAATGGTGCGTAATCGGGGCGTTTAACCACCACACGTTTGCTGGCAAGAGGGTAGGCAAACTCGAGTAAATCATCGGCGTCGGTATCGCCACCCACTAACTCTTGGAATACACGCATTTCTTTTTTAACCAATGCTGATTTTTCACGGTGCGGAAACATAGGATCTAAATACACTACATCGGGCACGCTGTCACATTGAGCAAGTAAGGTATGGCTTGAGCCAAATATTAAGCTCATATTTTGCTGCATCCATAGGCCAATTTCACTATCGTTATAAGCACGTTGTAAACCGTCATATAACAGCGCGGCAACCACGGGGTGGCGCTCATGCAAAATCACTTTACAGCCTAGCGATGCTAAAACAAAACCATCACGTCCAAGCCCTGCGGTTGCATCGAGTACCACTGGCGTTGCGCCCTTATTAAGACCAACGGCTTTAGCAATTGATTGCCCTTTACCACCACCAAATTTACGCCTATGTGCAACGGCACCAGTTACAAAGTCTACGTTAATTGCACCTAGTTTAGGCTCATCAGTTTTATATAGGCTTAGCCCTTTATCATCGTAATGCAAACTAAAGCCACTGCTTTGCTCTGCCCATTGAGCAAGCCCAAAGCGTGTTTCTAACTCATTCAAATATGGCCGACACTCTTTAAACGCACACTGTATAACCACTTCACACTCCGATGATAAATTTCACCGCTATTATACCCAAACAGCAGCAATATACGAAGTTCGCAAGGTGTATAGTTTAAAACAACTCAATATCGTTATTTTCACTCTCAGATTCTGGCTTCGCTTGTTGTTTACTTTGTTGTAAATGTAGTCAGCCCCGCCAACACTAAACCCCTTTAATACGTTCAGCCTGCCCCACTTTGGATGATAAAAACATTACCGGAATGTCTGTTGTGGCTTTATCGAAATTTTCCGAGAAAACCCATTGTTCGACGCGAAGCGGCGTCGATGGG
>NZ_PNCN01000234.1:0-1477 GCF_005886135.1 Pseudoalteromonas sp. S4741
CAGATTTCTAAACACTACCTTGAAGGCACATATTAATTATTACTCTATTCAGCACTACACCTAGTAGCTAACATGCACTAGGTGTAAAAGCTATTATAAAACTAGTAATTACCACTCAATAAGATGCTTATTTGGCTTTGAGCATTGCTCACAAAACGATAAGTTTTCATAACGGGTTAATGTAACGCTATAGCTTTCATGACAGTGGTTACAGCACGTACTAACTTTTAGCGTACTTACAAAACCTGTAAGAATTATTTTCTCTGGTTCTACTGCTTCACTATTATTAAGTTGTTCAAACTCTTTATCTTCACAATCCACATCAGCGTTTTCAATGCCTGTTAACTCATACAAAAAATGTACTGCTTTTTTTGCATCATCTACGGCTTTAAATAAGTAACGAAAATCATCTTTTAAATGCTTTATCCAAGACTTCAAATAAGCTGCATGATCTGTTCTTGGTGTAATTGTATTTTCAAGCCGCGTACATATAATTGCAGCACCTAGTTCAGCAACAAGCTCTTCATATGCATACTGCTCAGTACTATTGTTAGCTAAGTTGCGCTTCATTCTAGTGTCATGACCACTCCAATGAATTAACTCATGAATAGCAGTCGCATAATAATTATGCTTTTTGCTGCCATGAGAACTATCTACAAAATTAGTGGGGAATGGCAGGTATATTTTATCTTCGTATACTTTATAAAACGCATCGGTATTACCATGCGTAATATTAGCTTTGCATCGAGCTATAAACTTATCAGCACTCGGATCTATCGGTATATCATCTGCAAATAAATCAGGGTGCGCGGGGTTGTAATTATTTACTTGGTCAGCGTTGAATACCGTATAAGGTTTAAAATAAATAATATAATCTTCATCACTAGGGTTATTTTTTTAGCGTAAATAGGGCGAAATAAACGCGTTCCCTTTGAGCGAATTTTTACCTTCGCTTTTTTTGTATTCCATTGTTTAAGTGTCGCCCATTCATCCGATTGAAATGCATTATCAAGGGTAGACGCCCAAAGTAATGTTGCGTTCATTCCACTAAAAAGGTGGTGTGTAATGGCATTTTTAGGTTCTAAAAAGCCATTATGCCAAGGTGCTATCCATTCCCCCAAGTGCTCCTGCATTTGCTCAATTAGCTTATCTACTACACCTCTTACATGTGCGTCTACTTCTTCCTTTTTCATAATTTAATTCCGTTTTAAAGCTATGAGTTATTTATAGATTACTATTTGTTAATTATGAATATTACCTTAATCTGATAAAGCTTCTCTACCTACAACACAATAAAGGTTACAATACCCTTAATAAAAAGTACTGCCTTCAGTGCTGGTAAATAATCCTTAAATCTTGCTTAAAAAATAGCATATCTAGTGATATGGTTAGTTAAGTTACGGAAAACAAAATAATAAAGGGTCAAAATGACAGATAACAACTTCTCTTCAACCGCTGCTTTTTTATGGTCAGTCGC
>NZ_PNCN01000235.1:0-300 GCF_005886135.1 Pseudoalteromonas sp. S4741
GATACTTAATCAGCAGTGACTGGGGGGTGGATAAACGTCTACGTGACTCTGATCAAGCTGTTTATGACCTTGCTGGCTTAGATGATGATGGCCGTTACATCATTAATGCTAGATACAACGGTGCAGATGTTCGTAACTATAGCCAATATCAAACTAGCTCATCAGCTTGGCAAGCTAAAATCGGTGTTAGCTATAAGTTTTAACCTATAACTTGCACTTCAAAAGCTCATAAAATTAAAAAGCCATTACATGCATGTAATGGCTTTTTTTATGGAAAAGATCACTTTTCATCAGTTTGTC
>NZ_PNCN01000236.1:0-242 GCF_005886135.1 Pseudoalteromonas sp. S4741
TGGCTATAACAAGAGTGATGATATAGCAGAATGCGTTGTACTAGCAGATGGTTATGTGCATTGTAATACTAAGGTTAATCTGTTAAGGGCGCTATTGCGTGGACTAGGTATCCAGTGTCGCTTCCATGGTTTTACCATTGATCAGCAATTACAAGAAGGGGCTATACCTAGCTATGTATTTTGGTTAGCACCTAAATACATCATTCATAGTTGGGTAGAAGTTTATTTCGATGGACGCTGGA
>NZ_PNCN01000237.1:0-770 GCF_005886135.1 Pseudoalteromonas sp. S4741
TTATTTATCGCGTTCACAACCGCCTATTTTAGCGCTGATGGTTGAGCTTTTATGGCAGCACACTCACAGTAAAACACATAATTTAGCTTGGCTTAAATTGTGTGTTGAAGCTTTAAGAAAAGAGTACGCATTTTGGATGCAAGGAGCAGATACACTCGATGATTCGCAAACACGTGTAAAACGCGTAGTAAAAATGCCATGTGGTGGGGTGTTAAATCGCTATTGGGATGATGAGGCGGCTCCTCGCGCAGAGTCATTAAGAGAAGACTTAGCGCTTGCATCAGGATTTAGTGATGATAAAAAAACTGAGTTTTATCGTAATATTCGTGCTGCGTGCGAATCTGGGTGGGACTTTAGCTCGCGCTGGTTAGCCGAGTCAAACTTACTAAGCTCAATTCAAACGACAGATATTGTACCCATAGATTTAAATTGCCTACTGTACAATTTAGAAAATCAGCTTAGTGAATATTTTAAATTGCTTGGCAATGAGCAACAATCACAAACGTACAGCAGCTATGCTGTAAAAAGAAAGTCGCTTATTAATCAATATCTTTGGAGTAATGAGCAGCGTTTTTTTGTTGATTATAATTATAAGGTATCTAAGCCGTCTGCTATTTTAAGTGCAGCGGCAAGTACCCTGCTTTTTGTTAATTTAGCCTCGCAACAGCAAGCTGAACTGGTTGCAAACGTATTGAGCGAGCAGTTTTTAAAAGTAGGTGGTATTGTAACAACGGTTGTTGATACTCCACAGCAATGGGACAGCCCGAATG
>NZ_PNCN01000024.1:0-18379 GCF_005886135.1 Pseudoalteromonas sp. S4741
GTAACGACATTAAAAATGCCGCGACATGAAGTCGCTGCTACAAGTCAGCAATAATATCAACCTAGAACCGGCTTGACCCTCTCATTTGTTTCTCATTCCCTTCTCTTTGTTCAAAAAATATTTTAGTGATTTATTTACCACAGAGGGTAGGAGAAAAAAGAGAAAGTGACTAAATACTAATGTTATAAGTATTAGCAAATACTTTGTATTCTCTGTGCAGCGCGCAGCGCCTCGGTGTCCTCTGTGGTTCAAGAATAATTTTTATGTTTTGGGTTTAAGTGATTTATTCACAAAGAAGGTTATGAGACGCTGCGCTTTTAGATATTTAGCTCGAAGCTCGTCGCCCGCCGCTAACGACATTAAAAATGACGCGACATGAAGTCGCTGCTACAAGTCGGCAATAATATCAACCTAGAACCGGCTTGACCCTCTCATTTGTTCCTCATTCACTTCTCTCAGTTCAATTAGACCTAAGTGAATGATGAACAAAGAGGGTTAAGAGTCGCTGCGCTTTTAGATATTTAGCCCGCAACTCGAAGCCCGTTACCCGTTGCCCGCCGCCCGTCGCCCGCCGCTCACGACATTAAAAATGACGCGACATGAAGTCGCTGCTACACGTCGGCAATAATATCGACCTGATACCTAGCACATAATACCTGTTTTTAATCTACTGCTCTTCTAAATCAAATTCGGTGGTGTGGCCGTCGCCGTGTATGAGCTGGTAGCGGACTAAATTACCGCCTTTAAGGGAAACCAAACTAATAGCCGAATCACTTACTAGGTACTTTTGCCCTTTGCCTTTAGTTTGGTGTTTGTCGACTTCCATGTGCCAGCGTTTGGTAAAAAAGTTAAGCGGACTTTTAGGGCCATATAAAATGGAGTCGAGCTTATCAAGCACATTTATTAGCTTACGCGGGAACTCGTTTTTAATGCCACTGGCTGTGAGCTGCCAAATTCTATTATGATGATCGCCAAAACGCTTTTGCACTGAAAAACAAAACGAATAATGCACGTCGCCTGATAAAATCAGCGTTTCATTTGGGGTGTCGGTGCGTCTAAATGTGTCGAGCAGTTTTTTAGCTGAGCCTTCGTGCGCCATCCAGTTTTCTACATCAACCATAAGCGGTTGGCCACACATGTTAAACACCGCTTGAATCGCCTCTATTGATTTAACCCCAAACACCGGAGCGGGCGATACAATAATGACTTGGTCATGACTGAGTAGGCTTTCTTCAAGCTCAGTAAGACGCTCCCAATCTAACAAGCCTGAGGGTTCATTAAAGTTCTGCTCGTTACGCCAGCGGTGTGTTCGGGTATCAAGCACCACCACTTTAGGAATAGTTGTTAGCTCATAATGCCAATGGTTAAAATCATTTAGATGTTTATCAAATGCTTTGAATTGCCATTGCTTATCCCCAGCTAGACTTGTTGTAAATGGAGTAAGTAGCGCACCGGTTTTTTGTAGTGCGTCGTTACCCATTCCCTGAAACAGCCAATAGCTTGCTAAGCCATTATTTACAATACGTTTGCTACTGGGGTTTTGATTAATGGCTTGCTCCCACCCGGCAGTGAGGTTCCAATCATCAGTGACATCGTGATCGTCAAACATCATTAAGGTAGACACATTGGCACATAATCGCTCTACCTCAGCTAAGCCTTTAGCGTAATCAATGAGTGTGGCTTTTTCTGTGCTAAACAATGCTTGGCTTTTTTCGTTACCGCCTGAGTAATTTAGCTTTGATAAGTCAACATATTGCCACGCGGTACTACTAAAATTAAGTAAATACAGCGCTACAAACTCTTCAAAATGAATAAGGTGGTTATACGCTTTTACGCTAGAAAAATGTGGCTCGTCTTTTTTTAACCAATAACCTATGCCTAATTTAGAGCGCTTTTTCCACGAGGTGGTGGGTAATAAATGATGGCGGCCATAAAGCTGTTGGCTAATATCGTCGGGTAAATCCAGTGCAAGCGGTTGCTCTTTGTAAATACCTAATTGCTTAATGAGTTGATGGATAGCTAATAACATAGGCCCTGCTACATCGTCAGCATATACCTGATCGCCCGAGAGCAATAGCAACTGCGCCCCTTGCTGATTATTACTGCGTTGAGTAGCTTGCCACTGACTTGAACTAACTAGGCTGTCTTTTGCGGGATGATGTGCATTGCGACACGAGCCATGTAATATTTGCGTCAGTCTTTTGGGGATCACAAACGCAGGTAACGCACCATCATTAAAACTAAACGCTGATAAATCAACGGGGCTGTCATCAAAAAATAACTGATATTGTAGTAATATATCGCGCGGGAACTGGCTGTTTATGGGTTTAATAACTATGAACTGTAAAAATAAATGTTCACCCAGTCTAACGCTGTTTTGTTCGCTATAGCATTCGTAGCCCATTAGCTCTATACGGCCGTTTACCTGCTTTGAGGTAGCAAACTGAATACAGACTGTGGTTTTTTCTGCTCGGCGCACCATAGGCCCCATAAGTAACAGCGGGTGTTGCACCGAGAGAGTCGTCATGAGGTTAGCCTTTAGCTGCTAATTTAAATAAAGAATAAAAATTATCGGTGGTGGCTTTTGCCAACTCGTTAAAGCTAATGCCTTTGAGTTCACTAATGTAGTAAGCCACGTCTTCCACATACGCTGGCTGATTGGTTTTACCACGATATGGGACTGGTGCTAAATACGGCGAGTCGGTTTCTATAAGCAGTCGATCAAGTGGAATTTGTTTTACCACCTCTTTAAGCTCTACCGCATTTTTAAAAGTTACAATACCTGAAATAGAAATATAAAAACCCATATCAATGGCTTTTTTGGCCATATCCCAATCTTCGGTGAAACAATGTAGTACCCCACCACAATTTTCTGCTTTGTGTTCACGCATTAAGTTAATGGTGTCGGCACGGGCGTCACGGGTATGAATAATAAGCGGCTTTTGTAATTCATTTGCCACCTCAATATGGCCAACAAAACTGGCTTGTTGTACGGCATGGGTGTCTTTTGCATAGTAATAATCGAGCCCAGTTTCGCCAATCGCCACTACTTTGTGGTGCGAGGCTAAATCAATTAATTGCTGTTTATTAAGCGCGTCTTTTTGATCAAGCGGATGTACACCACATGACGCTGATACGTCGTCGTAATGCTTAATTTGCTCTAGCATATTAGGGAACTGATCAAGTGTGACGCTCACACATAAAAAGTGTTCTACTTTTTTTGCGCGTGCGTTATCAAGTACTTGGTCTAGGTTTAAATCGAGTTTATCAAAATCAAGACGGTCTAAATGGCAATGAGAATCTACAATCAAAATAAGGCCTGTTTTTACTACATGGTATAAGTTGGATTGCCGGAGTTTAACATAGTCCCCAGCAGTTTTTCGATCTTCGCGTTTAGGTTTGTTTTATCATCTAAAAAGCTAATGCCGATCCCCGGAGGGTTTGAGCTTTGTGAACCTTGCGGAGTGATCCATGTAACTTTGCCGGTGACCACATCGTCTTCTAAGGCATCAGGTAAGGTTACGCGTAAAGCGAGTGAATACCCAGGCTCATAACGCATATTGGTGCGTACAAATAGCCCCCCTTTTTTTAAAAAAGGCATGTAGCAGCGATATAGTTCGTCAAGGTCATCTATATCAACTAATAGCTCTTGCATATCTAATCCTTTTTATTGGTTGCGTAATGTATACGCTAGTCGTGATACCGCAAGCGGTAAGTTTAGCCCAAGAATTTGTATGTTATTTTGTAAAAAATCATTCAAGGCTTGCTGTGCAACTTGGTAGGCTTCAAAACTCATGCCATTTAAAAGCTGCTGTTTTAACTGCTCACTTAAAAATAAGGTAAAAATACGAACAAGCTCAGGCTGTTTATTTATTATATCGACTAACGCATTGAAATTATGGCTTTGTTTAAACTCAGTTGCAAATTTATAGAGTGTATCAATACTTTCTAGCTGATTTTGCTGTTGCCACTGCTTTACTTGCAGGGGTTGACTGTAAAACAATGATAACCATGGGTAGTTAGGCACATCTAGAGAGCTTAGCCACTGCTGTGCTAGCTGGCTATTGGTTACTTTGACCTCAGTTTTAGCACAGCGGCTTAAAATAGTCGCTGGTAATTGTGCCACTTGGCTGGTTGTAAGAATTAAAAATCGGCTGTTACTGGGCTCTTCTAAGGTTTTTAATAATGCATTTGCTGCCGCCGTTGTCATTTTTTCGCAGTTTTCAATAATCGCCACTTTGTTGCCATTTTGCGCCGCCGACTGGTGCATAAAATCGCTTATGCCGCGTATGTCGTCTACACCTATGCTTTGCCCTTCTACTTGAGTAACGCGTTTATCTGGGTGCGTCCCAGCTAGGTTTAACGAGCAGCTTTTACACTGCCCACACGGCGTTAGTACGCTATTAGGTGCACTTAACTGCGATTGTGTATTGTGACATAACAAACTGTTAGCTAATTGATCGCTTAGCTCAAACTTGCCTACCCCAATAGGCCCGCAAAATAGCTGCGCGTGATGAAAGCGCTGCGCTTTATAGCTTTGAGCTAAACGTTGCTCTACATCGTTAAGCCATGGCAATGCCATATTATTTTAACCCTGAAAAAAACGTACGCAGTACATTAGTAATATCACGGTGTACTTTATCAATACTTTGGTTAGCATCAACGGTTTTAATGCTTTCATCATCGTTTGCCAGTTCTATGTAACGCATACGGGTGCGCTGAAAAAACTCAATGGCTTCTTGTTCAATTCTATCGAGTTCACCACGCCCTTTTGCCCGTTCAAGACCAATAACAGGGTCAATATCAAGGTAAATGGTTAAATCGGGTTTTAATCCTTTTAACACCATAGAGGATAACGACGCTAACGTGTTTGCACTTATTCCGCGTCCACCGCCTTGATACGCCTGTGACGATAAGTCGTGACGATCAGCCAATACCCATTGCCCTTGCTCAAGTGCAGGGTTTATTACATTGTGCATTAGCTGTGAGCGAGCTGCGTACATAATAAGTAGCTCAGTTTCAAAGGCGATTTCTTCTTGATGCTCTGCTTTTACTAAGGTACGCAACGATTCAGCCAGTGGTGTGCCACCGGGTTCACGGACATTAATAAAATCAATATGATGATGATTTAAAAAGTCTTGGCACAGGGCAATAGCGGTTGATTTACCCGCGCCCTCTAGGCCTTCTATCACTATAAATTTTGGTTTCATAAACACTAATTCTTTTTATTTAAAATATACCGGTTAACCGCCGCATTATGTTGCTTTAATGTGGTTGAAAACTGATGGCTGCCATCGCCTTTTGCTACAAAGTAAACATACTCGCTTTTAGGCGGGTTTACCGCAGCTAAAATCGCTTCTTTGGATGGCATGGCAATTGGCGTGGGCGGTAATCCGTTAATACGATAGGTATTATACGGCGTGTAATTTATCAAGTCTTTACGTTTAATATCACCGTCAAAATCTTCGCCTAGCCCATATATTACGGTTGGATCGGTTTGTAAGCGCATATTGGTGTTTAATCTATTTATAAACGCCGATGCAATTAACGGACGCTCACTGGCAAGCGCGGTTTCTTTTTCGATAATAGAGGCCATGATCAGTGCTTCATAGGCGGTATCGTAAGGTAAATCGTTTGCCCGTTGCTGCCAAGCATCAGCCAACGTTTGCTGCATTTTTTGCGCAGCACGTTTTAGTAAACTGCTGGCAGTATCATTGCTATGGTAATGATAGGTATCGGGGAATAACCAACCTTCTAGATGGGTTTGCCTACCTATTATTTGCTCGCCAAGTTGTTCGAGTTTTAAATCGTTTTGTAAGTGTGGTGCCATACTTAGTGCATTTAATATATCTCTAAGTGCTTGGCCTTCAATAATGGTAAAACTAAAACTAACTTGCTCGCCTTGGTTTATTTTTTTTATATTGTTGATCACGCTATCTGCGCTTAACTCGTACAAACCCGCTTTTAAATCGGTCAAGGTTGGGTCGAGTTTAGCTAATATTTGAAACCGCCAACAGTCTTCTACCCACTGTTGCTGCTGCCATTGACGGCACAACTTATTAAAGCCGGTGCCTTTTTTAACTTCAAATTGGGTGTTATCGGCTATCTGTAATGGCGTTTGAATTGTTGCCTGTAATTGCTGATAGCCAATCACTGAGCTAAAAAAAGCCAGCAATAATACTGATACAATAACTTTTAACACTAAGCCTCCTTAGCTACTGTTAGTAATGACTGACTGTGAGCAATATCAAAACAGTGCTCGCCTATGCTTTTTACGGGCACAATTTTCATTAAACTATTACATACAAATACCGCGTCTGCTTGGGTAAGCTCATCAACGCTGATAGTTTTAAATTCAATTGCTAATTTATCACATAAAGATTGCAGAAAAACACCTTTAATGCCGCACTCATCAAGCCTGGGGCTAATTACTTTATTATTTTTTATTGCAAAAATATTAGCCGCCGAGGTTTCAATTACATTGTTGTTGTAGTCAAGTACAAGTGCATCATCACTTTGCTCGGTTTGTAGGGCATTTTTGATCAATACTTGCTCAAGTCTATTTAAGGTTTTAAGCCCTGCTAAGTGCGGTTGTAAAGCCAGTTTAATTGGACTGATGGCTAAACTAATTCCTGTCTCGTGTAAGCTGTTATAATGCGCTGGATAAGGTAAAACACTCACAATAATGTTTAAATTACATTCGCTTAGTGGCGTATAGCCTCGCCCGCCCTCGCCGCGTGTTACCACTATTTTAACAACCGCTTGAACCTTTGATGCTATTTGCTGAGTAATGTGCGACTCAAGTGCGCTAAACTCAAGCGCCGGAAACCCTAAACGCTGCGCGCATTCAATTAAACGCGCTTTATGATAAGACCAATGTTCAACCTGTCCATCAGTAATAATCGCGGTTGTAAAAAAGCCATCGCCATAGTTTAAGCCTCTATCGCGGGTACTTACGCTACTGGTTTCACTTGCTGTTATTATTGTTTGCATATTTTTTTACACATAAAAAAACCCAGTTAAACAACTGGGTTCTTATTGTCGTTCGTTGTTAAAAAAGATTATACCTTTTTAAACAGTAACGAGCCATTAGTACCACCAAAACCAAATGAGTTACACAACGCGTAATCAAGTTTGGCGTCTCGTGCTGTGTGCGGCACGTAATCTAAATCACAGCCTTCATCTGGGTTGTCTAGGTTAATTGTGGGTGTTACTTTTTGCTCGGTCAACGATAAGATAGACACTATCGACTCAACAGAGCCCGCTGCACCTAGTAAATGACCCATCATCGATTTAGATGAGCTTACCATCACATCTTTCGCTGAATCACCAAAAATGGTTTTAACCGCTGACGTTTCGGCTTTGTCGCCCGCATGAGTAGACGTACCATGTGCGTTGATGTAGCCAACTTGCTCAGCATTTACTTGCGCATCGTTTAATGCGTTTTCCATAGCCAGAGCCGCACCTGTGCCATCTTCTGGTGGTGAGGTCATGTGGTAGGCATCGCCACTCATGCCAAAGCCAACAAGCTCTGCATAAATTTTAGCGCCACGTGCTTTAGCGTGTTCGTATTCTTCAACAACAACCACACCAGCACCATCTGAAAGCACAAAGCCATCACGGTCTTTATCCCAAGGACGAGACGCTGCTTGAGGGTCGTCGTTACGTGTTGAAAGCGCACGTGCGGCATTAAAGCCACCCATACCAATTGGCGTACACGCTTTTTCTGCGCCACCGGCAACCATTGCATCGGCATCGCCGTAGGCAATCATTCGCGCTGCATGGCCAATATTATGCAGGCCTGTAGTACATGCCGTCACAATTGAAATATTAGGACCACGCAAGCCGTGCATTATTGATAAATGACCTGAGATCATATTAATAATGGTAGACGGTACATAAAACGGCGATAACTTTCGTGGGCCGCTGTTTAGTAATTTAATGTGGTTTTCTTCGATTAGGGTTAAGCCACCAATACCTGAACCTACCGCTACACCAATACGGGTTGCGTTTTGCTCAGTGACTTCGAGGCCTGAATCTTGAAAAGCTTGAACACCCGCTGCAATGCCATACTGGATAAATAAATCCATTTTTTTAGCATCTTTTGGCGACATATAAGCCGATGCATCAAAATCATTGATTAAACCAGCGAAATGAGTACCAAATTTTGATGTATCGAAGTGGGTAATATTTTGAATACCACTTTTACCATCTAATAAGCCTTGCCAGGTTGATTGCACATCATTGCCTAGCGGCGTCAACATTCCTAAGCCAGTTACGACGACACGACGTTTAGCCACGGTTTGCCTCCAATAAGGAATTATTATTATACCAATTAACTTAGCTCAGTTTATTTCAGCGTTAACGCTGTTGCTAGTTATGTTATTAGTATTGGGGATGATCATACCCAAGCTACCTCAAAGTGCGAGTCTCAAACCAATAACCAACGCTGAGCAATAACAATTTAATTGCTGATGATGAGTGAGGGTTTGGAATTGAATCATGGACTTTGAGGTGGTTTGGATATAAAGATTAAAGGCAGCGAATGCTGCCCTTAATTTGCGATTAATTACTCAGCGTGAGCTGTAACGTAATCGATTGCAGATTGTACTGTAGTGATCTTTTCAGCTTCTTCATCTGGGATCTCAGTGTCGAACTCTTCTTCAAGAGCCATTACTAATTCAACAGTATCAAGAGAGTCTGCACCTAGGTCATCAACGAATGAAGCTTCGTTTTTAACTTCTTCTTCTTTAACACCTAGCTGTTCGATGATAATTTTCTTTACGCGTTCTTGGATATCGCTCATTCTTCTTTCCTTTATTAAAAACGCCAATGCGTTATTTTCAGATTGCGGCGTAGTTTACGTCCGATAATTCTCTGATTCAATCTTTTGACCATAAATAATTTGCTGGTCAAACCTGTTGAGTGTTTATTTTATCTTTTATCGCTTATTTTCACAGCGATTTCAAGTATGTTTAAAGCAAGTTTGCGAAAAATTCAATGTTTTTTAGCAAACTCATTGGTAATTTGTGGTTTAACTATTTCGCATTGCGAAGCTAAACCATGTACATCGCACCATTTACATGCAAAGTTTCACCAGATACGTACGCAGCGGCGTCAGATGCTAAATAACACACAGCTGCTGCAATCTCATCTGGCTGGCCTAAACGACCCGCAGGTACGTTTGCAAGCGTTGCTGTTTTTTGCTCATCTGTCAAATCATCCGTCATGTCTGTTTGGATAAATCCCGGTGCAACCACGTTAACAGTAATACCACGAGAAGCAACTTCACGCGCTAATGATTTAGAAAAACCGATAACACCCGCTTTAGCTGCCGCGTAGTTCGCTTGGCCAGCGTTACCCATAGTGCCCACTACTGAGCCAATATTGATAATACGGCCGTTCTTTTTCTTCATCATTGGGCGAAGTACCGCTTTAGATAAACGGAAAATAGAACTTAAGTTGGTGTCGATAATATCGTCCCACTCGCTGTCTTTCATGCGCATTAATAAATTATCGCGCGTAATACCAGCATTATTTACTAAAACATCAATATCACCCAAATCGGCTTTAATTGCTGCTAATGTAGCCTCAATTGACCCAGGATCGGTGACGTTAAGCGCATAACCCTTACCGTTATCACCTAAGTATTCGCTAATTTTAGCCGCACCTGACTCGCTTGTCGCTGTGCCCGCTACCTTTGCGCCTTGTGCCACTAAGGTGTTTGCAATCGCTTTACCAATACCACGGCTAGCGCCGGTGATCAGGACAACTTTGCCCTCTAAAGAAAATAAATTACTCATATAATATACTCTTATTTAGCTGAATCGATTGATGCAAGGTCATTAACTGAGCCACACACCATCGCTTTATCAATGCGTTTTGCAAGCCCGGTTAGTACTTTACCAGGACCAAATTCATAACTTTGCGTTACGCCTTGTGCAACTAATGCTTGCACTGTTTCAGTCCAACGAACTGGGCTGTATAACTGACGTACTAATGCGTCTTTAATTGCATCGGCTGAACCTTCAGCTTTTACATCAACATTATTAATTACATCACACTTAGGTGAATTAAATGTTAAAGCGGCTAAATCAGCGGCTAATTTTTCAGCCGCAGGTTTCATAAGTTCACAATGCGACGGTACGCTGACCGATAATGGTAGCGCACGTTTTGCGCCGGCTTCTTTACAAGCTACTGATGCTCTATCTACTGCATCTTTATGACCGGCAATAACCACTTGGCCTGGCGAGTTGTAATTAACCGGTGAAACAACCTCACCTTGTGCAGATGCTTCACATGCCGCTTTAATTTCGTCATCACCTAAACCAATAATAGCGGCCATAGAACCCACACCCGCAGGGACAGCTTCTTGCATGTATAAACCACGATTTTCAACCAGTTTTACGGCTTCACTTAAACTGATCACATCGCTACATACCAGTGCTGAGTATTCGCCTAGGCTATGACCTGCCATGACAACGTCTGCATCTGGATTTGCTGCTAACCAATGACGGTAAATAGCAACGCTTGCTGTTAATAAAGCAGGTTGAGTACGGTGAGTTTGATTTAGTTTTTCTTCTGGACCGTTAAGAACGAGATCTACTAGGTCGTATCCTAGTGCGGTTGATGCTTCTGCAAATGTGGCTTTTACTATGTCTGAGCTTTCAAGTAGCTCGTTTAACATACCCACAGTTTGCGAGCCTTGACCTGGAAAAAGAAGTGCAATTTTTTGTGCCATAGTTTGCTCTTTTAATTAAACAAAATAAATAATGTGTAACACGGCACGTTAACTGTTATTCAACCGCCGTGTCTTTAGAATGTGTTTTTTCGAAGATAGCAGCAATTTTATCCGGAAGTTGACGTTCTACTTCTTTCACTGCTTCGTCGATTGCAGCATGAAATGCTTTAGCTGAGGCATTTCCATGGCTTTTAACAACAATACCGCGCAATCCTACCAGAGAAGCGCCGTTATACTGGTCGGGGTTCACTCTTTTATAGAGTTTTTTTATGATTGGCGCCAACATAAACGCCATGCACTTGTAAACGACGTGCTTTTCGAGAGCGCGAGTGAATTTTTTCATGATAAGTTTAGCAATGCCTTCACAGGTTTTAAGTGCAACATTGCCAACAAACCCCTCACAGACAATAACATCGGCTTTGCCAGAAAAAATATCGCTACCTTCACTGTAGCCAATATAATTAATCAGCTCGCTTTGCTGCATTAACTGCGCGGCTTGCTTAATTTCTTCATGGCCTTTTATATCTTCAGCGCCAATATTTAATAAACTGACTTTTGGGTTATCGCAGCCAAGTGCTTGGCCTGCAACCACTGAGCCCATAATGCCAAACTGATACAGCATTTGCGCATCACAATGCACATTAGCGCCTAAGTCGAGTAAGTAAACAGGATTTTTTCGTTCAGTCGGTACAGCAGAGATAAGTGCGGGACGTTTTACCCCTGGAAGCATTTTTAATACGTAATGCGCCATAAAAAATAGCGCCCCTGTATTGCCAGAACTAACACAAGCTTGCGCTTCACCCGATTTAACTAAATCAAGGGCAACACGCATTGAGGAATCTTTTTTTGAGCGTATAGCAACAGCGGGTTCGCAGGCATTGGTGACAACGTCATTACAATGGCGAATTATTAATCTAGGATGAGAAAGTGAATCGAGTGATTCTAATTGTTTAGCTATTACTTGCTCGTTGCCACATAAAATGAGTTTTAAGTTGGCATTAGCATTTACCGCGGAAACGGCTGCGGGGATAGATGAACGGGGGCCATAATCGCCCCCCATCATATCTAACGCTATGGTTAGATTGGTCAGCATATAAGCAATCTCTTAGTTAGAAATTACTTGAACGCCTTTGTAGTAACCATCTGCAGTCACATGGTGACGACGATGAGTCTCACCAGATGTTTGGTCTACAGTTAAAGTTGGACCACTGATCGCATCGTGTGAACGGCGCATGCCGCGTCTTGCACGAGACTTTTTGCTTTTTTGTACAGCCATAGTCTTCTCCTAAGAATCTTTCTTAAGTTGTTTCAAAATATCAAATGGATTTGGTTTATCATCTTCCGCCTTTAAAACACCAAAGCTGGCAGGCTCTGCTGTATAACTGCATGAAGCTTCGTTGTGGGTAGGCACTAATGGCACAGCTAAAATAAGCTCGTCTTCGATTAACTCAAACACGTCTATTTCACCATTTTCATCAAGTGCTACTTCGTCGTAGCTTTCTGGAAGATCATCTGACTCTGCATCCAAACCGACTGGCGAATACACAAAGTCTTGATCCAAATCCAACCCTAAATCACCATTACAACGTTGACAAGTGACAGTTACGTGTGTGGACAAATTGCCACTAATCACAACTAAACCTTGCTCATCGTTTTTGCAATGAATTTTTACCGCTATTTCACCTACTTCTTCCTGGATAACCCCTCGTAAACGAGGAAGTTTCTCAAGCGGTACAATGCCGTCATACTTTAAACGGTGTTGCGCTGCTTTGCCCGGATGAAGGGTGATGGGAATTTTCACCTTTTGCATAGGTGCTGCATCATATAGATAGTTAGTGGGTTAGTCAAAGTAAAAAACCAATTTTACATTGTTTTTCACGTGTTTTACTCACGGATCTGATTTATCCTAACTCAATCTGATTTACGCTAGGAAAACATGCCATGAAGCACTCTCTTATATTAGCCTCAAGCTCGCCTTTTAGGCAGTCTTTATTACAAAAATTTAATCTGCCTTTTGAAACGTTTTCGCCCGATGTTGACGAAACGCCTCACAGCAACGAAACACCTAACGATCTTGTTAAGCGTTTAAGCGAACTAAAAGCCGCATCTGCGGTCGAGCATTTTGACCAAGGCTTAGCGATTGGCTCCGATCAGGTTGCTGTATTTAATGGCCAAATATTAGGTAAACCACACAATAAAGAAAACGCCATGAAACAACTCAGCTTATTTAGTGGGCAAACGATCACTTTTTTAACTGGCTTGTGTGTGTACGATATACACACTAAGCAAAGCAAAACCCTTGTTGAGCCCTTTAATGTAACCTTTAAAACGTTAACAACGGCGCAAATAAGTGCTTATTGCGATGCAGAGCAACCTTATAATTGTGCAGGAAGTTTTAAAAGTGAAGGCTTGGGTATTTGTTTATTTGAAAAGCTCAGTGGTGATGACCCAAATAGTTTAATTGGTTTACCACTCATTAAACTCAGCCAGTTATTGGCTGAGTTTGGCTTAGATGTATTAAGCGCTCAAACTAACTAAGTAAAAGTTGTTGCAACTGCTGATAGTTGTCAGCGGTTGCAATAGGCGTAAACTCGTTTAATTGCGCAGCGTTGTGCACGCCCATGGTTACCCCTAGTCTATCCATACCTGCAGCTTTTGCCATTGCCATGTCGATTTGCGTGTCGCCTATCATCAATGCTTCGTCGGCGCTTATAGCCAGCTCTTCAAGAAGTTGATAGAGCATATCGGGAGCAGGTTTTGATTTAGCGTCGTCACTGGTACGCGTAGCACTAAAAAAGTGACGCAGCTGGCTTTCATCCAATAAACGCTCCAACCCTACCCGACTTTTACCTGTGGCAACCGCCAATATTACGCCTTGATTTTTTAACCCAGTGAGTACCTGTGCAACGTGATCAAACACCGGTGTTGGGGTGGTATCAAGCGCATACTGCTGTTTATAACCTGCAATAAGCGCTTCGTGATGCTCACTGTAATCAGGAAACAAGGTCGCTATTGCGTTTTCAAGCGACAAACCAATAATATTTTTACTGGCCGTATCGCTCGGCGGTTCAATATTGAGTAACTGTGCACTTTTGCGGATACAATTAACTATTTTGCTAATTGAATCCATAATGGTGCCGTCCCAATCAAAAATCACCAGCTTGTAGTTTTTCATGGTGGGTGAGATCACGCTTTTGCTGCTCTAAGTTTAACTAAGCAACTTGATAGTGCTTTGTCTAGTGGTGCTTCTACTCGCATGGTGGTTTCGTTTTTAGGGTGGTAAAAACTTAAATCATGGGCGTGTAAAAATAAGCGGTTTAAACCACGTTTACGCATTGACTCGTCAAACCCTTGATCGCCATATTTGTCATCACAAGCAATAGCATGACCTTGACACTGAGTATGCACACGAATTTGGTGAGTACGACCGGTTACAGGGGATGCTTGTACTAATGAGCAATCGTTAAAACGCTCAAGCACTTTAAAGCGGGTATGCGACGGTTTGCCCTCAGTGTTATCAACACGTACTACGCGCTCACCCGATTTTAGGGTGTTTTTGCGCAAGCCTTCAGTCACATTTTTTGTTTTAGAGTCCCATTGCCCCTCAACAAGTGCCCAATAATTTTTTTCCATGGTTTTTTCGCGTAATTGCTCATGCAAGGCAGTCAGCACAGAGCGGCGCTTAGCAATGAGTAAACAACCTGAGGTATCACGGTCTAAACGATGCACAAGCTCAAGGCTACGCTCTTCTGGGCGTAAAACACGTAATGCTTCAATAAGGCCATAGCTTAGGCCACTGCCGCCATGCACAGCCATACCCGATGGTTTGTTAATAACCATCAGGTATTTGTCTTCAAATAGAATATCGTCTTCGAGGCGCGTTACTTTATCGAGTTTTGACGGCACAAACTCTTCACGCTCTGACACTCTGATTGGTGGTATACGAATAACGTCGTCTAGCTGCAATTTATACACAGGTTTAATGCGTTTTTTGTTTACACGCACCTCACCTTTACGAAGAATTTTGTAAACTGCGCTTTTAGGCACCCCTTTTAAATGGGTAATAAGAAAGTTATCAATACGCTGACCTAGGTGGTCTTCGTTGATAGTGACAAAAGTTACTTGTAAGCCGGTTTTTTCTGACATTGCCTAATCACTGATTTAAGTAAAATAATTTAGTTGCTAACACAGTTATAATAGTGGGATAATCAGCAGCGCAAATATTTAGTATTTGCAAATAACAACGGTGCTTTTTAACACATTAAAACATTCGTGATGCACATTCTGGGTAACCGATCATACAGATCCGAGTTAAGTTTTCCAAAGCTTTTATACATACCCAGTTAACACGTGCGCACAACTAACGGCAATGCGCGTAATATATTGCTGCTTAAGTTTGAACATGAATTGATTTTTAAAGTGATAACAAAAGCAATGAACAGATAATTTGTCTGATAGTGGCGGCGTAAAAAAACGCCGTTCAGAATTCGCTCAAATATTGTAGTACCGTACAGCAGCTTATTTAGAACTAAAAAAATCTAATAAATAAGCGTTCATTAACATCGGTAGCGATTTTTGCTCATAAAAACGATAACGGTAGTTTAAAAACGAAACTATGGTTTGAAGCTAAAGAGCCCTACGCACCTAATATGAATGCATTTAATAAGATTGTTATGACAGGCCAACTTCTGGATAAAACGAGTATTGGGCTAAACAGCCGACACGTTTGTATCCCCTTAGAATTTAATAGCGTGATTACACCCTATTGTTTGCCGGCATTTAGAATACTGCTTACTAAATACAGAGCCGTTCCGTTAAAGACCCAGTCGTGAGGCTGCACATTCTAAAAATAGGAACACCTGAACAGGCGAGAAAACATCGTCATGTCAGCGACACAAACTAGTAGAGTAACATTATGAAACGTATGCTAATCAATGCAACGCAGCAAGAAGAAATGCGCGTAGCACTGGTTGACGGCCAGCGCCTATATGATTTAGATATAGAAAGCCCAGGTCACGAACAGAAAAAAGCCAATATTTACAAAGGTAAAATCACACGTATTGAACCATCTTTAGAAGCAGCATTTGTTGATTACGGTGCTGATCGTCATGGTTTCCTTCCTTTAAAAGAAATTGCCCGTACTTACTTCCCGCAAGGTTACACCTTTCATGGTCGTCCAAATATTCGCGACGTGATCAAAGAAGGTCAAGAAGTTATTGTACAAGTTGATAAAGAAGAGCGCGGCCAAAAAGGGGCAGCACTGACTACCTTTATCAGCGTGGCAGGTAGTTATTTAGTACTTATGCCTAACAACCCTCGCGCTGGCGGTATTTCTCGTCGTATTGAGGGTGATGAGCGTACTGAACTTAAAGAGTCGCTAAGCCGCTTAGAACTACCTAAAGGTATGGGCTTAATTGTACGTACCGCGGGTGTTGGTAAATCGTTTGAAGAACTAAACTACGATTTAAAAGCATTATTAGTCCACTGGGAAGCCATTCAACAAGCGGCAGACAGTGCTAAAGCACCATTTTTAATTCACCAAGAAAGCAACGTAATTTTCCGTGCAATTCGCGATTATTTACGTCGTGACATTGGCGAAATTTTAATTGATAAGCCTCGTGTTTTTGAAGAAGCTAAAGCGCACATAGAGCGCTTTCGTCCTGATTTCATGAGTCGCGTTAAGCTTTATCAAGGTGACACACCGTTATTTACGCATTACCAAATTGAAAGCCAAATAGAGTCTGCGTTCCAACGTGAAGTGCGCTTACCTTCAGGTGGTTCTATTGTAATTGACCCTACTGAAGCACTTACCTCTATCGATATCAACTCGTCTAAAGCAACAAAAGGCGGCGATATTGAAGAAACAGCGCTTAACACCAACCTAGAAGCGGCAGATGAAATTGCACGTCAACTTCGTTTACGTGATTTAGGTGGCTTAATTGTTATCGACTTTATTGATATGACACCTCCACGTCATCAACGTGAAGTAGAAAACCGCTTAAAAGATGCTGCTCGCCCAGATCGTGCGCGCGTACAAATTGGTAAAATTTCTCGCTTTGGCTTACTTGAAATGTCGCGCCAACGCCTACGCCCTTCACTAGGTGAAGCAAGCCAAGGTGTTTGTCCACGTTGTAGTGGTCAAGGTACTATTCGTTCTAACGAATCAATCGCATTGTCTATTCTTCGTTTAATTGAAGAAGAAGCGATTAAAGACAACACCGCTCAAGTTAATGCTCAAGTGCCTGTTGCTGTTGCCGCTTATTTATTGAATGAGCAACGTCGTAGCGTTCACCGTATTGAAAAGGATCATAAATGTGATGTAGTGATTATTCCTAATCAACACATGGAAACACCTCACTACGAAGTAATGCGTTTACGTAAAGATGAAACGCTTGAAACTGTAAGCTACGAGCAAGTTATTGCGCCTGAGCCTGAAGCATTTGAAATGTCTAAATCGCAAGCGGCAACTGTTCGTGAAGAGCCGAAGCTTAAAGGCGTCGTTATGCCTTCAACGCCTGCTCCACAAGCGGCAGCAAAAGCTGCGCCGGTAGTAGAAGCAAAAGCTGAAATTAGTTTATTTGCCGCATTAGGTAAATGGATTAAGTCTTTATTTGGGTCTGATACTGAGCAAAAATCAGAAAAACAGACTGAAAAGCAATCGCAAGTTCGCCCTAGTAATAACCGTGGTAATGATAATCGTCGTCGTAATAACAACCAACGTCGTCGTAATAATAACCCTCGTAATAAACCGCGTAACGAACGTACTGCAGACACTGAAGCTAAAAATGAGTCGGCGCCTGTAAATGATACGCAAGAAAAGAATGAGAATCGCAATAAGCGCCGTCGTAATTCAAATACGCGTAAACGTCCTGAGCATAAAACTGAAGATAAAACGCAAGTAAAAGCAGAGTCAACTCAAAATGCGAATACTGCAGTTAAATCTGATAAGAATGCTGAGCCAAAAGAGCAAAAGCCTAAGGTACGTCGTCAACGTCGTAATTTACGTAAAAAAGTTCGCGTACAAGACGAAAGCACAGAGCAAGTTCAAACTACTGAACAAGCTGTTGAGCAACCAGTGGTTAAAGAAGACAAGCCACAAGTGAAAGAGCAAGCACCTGTTGTTGAAAAGCAAGCGCCGGTATCAGATGAAAAAGCACCTGCACCTGCTAAAGAACAAACAGAAGCTGTTGTTGATGCAAACGATAACGTGGCAAAACAAGATGAAGAGCAAGAGCAAACACGTACTCGCTCACGTCGTTCACCACGTCATCTTCGTGCATCAGGCCAACGTCGTCGTCGTCCTGAAGGTGAAGGCACGCAAGAGAAGTCTGATGAAGCGCCTGTTTTCATTCCAGTTGCGGATCAAGCCGCTGCTGAATACGAAGCAGAGCTAAAAGCAAAAGCACATAAAACGGCCGTTGATGCCTCTGATGCAGTTGAACAAAACATTGTTGAAGAAGAATTAGCGAAAGTTGAAGAGCCTGTAAAAGCTGAAGAACCAATAAAAGCTGAAGAACCAGTAAAAACTGAAGAACCAGTAAAAGCTGAAGAACCAGTAAAAGCTGAAGAACCAGTAAAAGCTGAAGAACCAGAAAAAGCTGAAGAACCAGTAAAAGCTGAAGAAACAGTACATGAAGC